>JBBREE010000012.1:0-24989 GCA_038203255.1 Candidatus Moraniibacteriota bacterium
GGGAGCTTCATCCTGGGATCACTTGAAACATTTGAGAGGGAATTTCTCCGAAGGCGTAATAAACAATGGAGAGGTTGTTTCCAAAGTTACAAAAGAGACGGTTGATAGTGCTTCTAATGTGGTTAAGGAAAATATTGCCGAGCATACAACCCAACACGTGACTGAACAGGCCGTTAACCTTAGCAATGCGCATGAAACTCTAGGTGGCATGGAAACGGCTGTCGAAGGTGATAGTGTTTGGAAAATGATTGGCAAACACATTGTTGATAATAAGGAATTCTCTGAATTAACTGATCCGGCACAAAAAACCTATGTTATAGATGCTTTGAAGCATCGAGTGGCAGCTCATCATACCGAATTCGGTTTTAAAAATATCGACAAGATAAAACTTGGAGATAAGCTTGATTTTTCTAAATTAATTAAGGATGATGCAGATTTTCATGCTATTATCGAACATGCTAAGAATTTAACTAAAGATCAGCTGGACAATATTAATCATAATAGCGGACAGGCGTTTATTCCTGCTGAACATTTTTCTCCGGATGTTATGGGTGATGCGCCTTCTAACTCTAGTGTCGAAAATATAGCTGGTGTCCATACGAGTAACGTGGAAAATATGGCAAGTTTCCAAAGCTCTGGTGCTATAAAAGCTGGTGTCGTGGCAGGTATCGGGATTGGAGCAACTATGGGTGGGATAAAAATTGTCAAAGAAAAACCGACGGAGAAAAAAGAAGAGAATAAATTAAAAATTATCCTAGAAATGCAAAAGATAGAAAAAACATATGGTTTTGTTCCCAATGAAGAACCAGTCGCCAGACTGAGTAAGACCATTAAGAAACTTTCTCTTGGAAGTGGCGAGAATTGGAATGCTATAAGATATGTAAAATTCGAGGAGATGGAAGAAAAGCTGACCAAAAAGATGATAAAAAATATTAATGAGCTACAAAAATATATGGAGGAGAGGCTAGGCAAGGAAGATTCTAGGACAGAACCGAAAGAAACTCTTTTTGCTTGGTTAGCTAAGACAACTAAAAAATCTTTATTAAAGGAGGGAAAAGAAGATAGCAATTGGCGCAAAGCGGCTTAAAAAATAAATCTAACTAAAAAATATTATGAACGATGAAATCCAAAAAAACCTAATTGATGAGCTAGGTCTCTCTGATTTGCCGGAGGATAAAAAAGATGAGCTCCTAATGAAAATGACGGAAGCGGTTTTGCAACGGATTTTTCTGGAAACGATGGAAAAATTAACCGATAGAGATCAAGATGAATATACTAAAATGATAGAGGGTAATGGCGCTCCGGAGGAGTTGGAAAAATTTTTGCAAGAGAGAATTTCTGATTATGAAGTATTGGTGTCGAAAATTGTCACGGATTTTGTGGAAGAAATGAAAGCGACCAAGGAATAAATTTAAAAAGATAATTATTAATATTTTTTTATGGCTGATGAAATAATATCTAATTTGGAACCGATTGAAGACGCAGATCTCAATCTAGAGAAAAAATTCAAAGGAGAAGAGGGTAAGGGCGAAGTGATGGGCGCGCCGGAAGCCAAAGTGGAAGCCGTGCATTCTATTGAAGGCATTGTCGAAAGAAAAGAAGGGAATGCCGAAAGAGAATCCAGCTATTCCAAAATTCTTGCTAAAATTTCTCCTCAAAAAACTATTCTGACAAGTGAAGGGGATGTAGCTACGGATGCGCAGTCAGTCATTTCCGGGATGGACGCAGCTAGCAAAATCACAAATCTAGTGAGGTTGGCTGAAACCAAAAGTATCCCGCACGCGGTGAAAGTGGCGCGTCATATGGAAGACAATTACGCCCTGGATGAATTTCATGACAAATTACTTGGAGAGGAATTACATAGCGCTTTAGTGAAAAGTGGTATGATAAGAGAATTTTAAAAATAAAAATAATTTATGCTCTTCGATCCAACAATATTTCTTATAGACGTAATCTATTTCTCCGCCCTCTCTGCCATCATCAGCGGGGCTCTTTTGGTGGCGCGCAGTTATTTTGGATTTCGTGCGCAAATCAATCAGTCAATGAATTTGGATTTGGAAATTATCCGTGTTTCTAAAACAGAAAAATCGGAAGCGAATGACGGGAAAGGTTCTAAGGAAATGTGGAAGGAGGAGATTGGATCGATGGAACAACTGCTCACGGCTGTTTCTTCTATGAAAGATACGCGCGGGATTTTTCAAAAAATTGTTTATGGCATGCCGGCTATCACTTTTGAAATTGCCAATTCATCTAAGAGTGATGAGATTGTTTTCTATATGTCAATTCCGAAAAAATTTCGCGAATCAATTGAAAAACAAGTGCATAGTTTTTTCCCGAACGCTGTTTTGGAGAAATCTGAAGATTATAATATTTTTTCACCGGGCAGTGTAACTGAAACGGCCATCTTAAAATTAAAAAAGAGTCATTCTTTGCCTATAAGGACGTATGAAAATATGGAAGTTGATCCGTTTAATTCCATCACTAACGCGATGAGTAAACTGGAAACAGCTACAGAAGGAGCTGCTATTCAATTGGTTTTGCGCCCGGCTGGAACGCAGTGGCGCGCTCATGGACGACATATCGCGCAAGAAATGCAACAAGGAAAAAGATTGGCTGATGTTGATCAATCAATGGCTTTGAAAGTCGGGTTTGGCATTTTGAACGCCGCTTCTGGGGCGATTTCTGGGGCTAAAAAAGATCCAGACCCTTTTAAAAATGATCCTAAATCAGTGCAACTCACCCCAGAAGAGCAAGAAGTGGTCAAAAGTATTGAAAACAAGGCTTCGAAAACAGGGTATCGCGCTAATATCCGTCTTTTAGCTTCAGCCGCTTCAGCTGAAAGAGCACAGATGATTTTGGCTCAAATGGAGAATGCTTTTTCCCAATATGAAAATGGGGATATCAATTGTTTTCAAATTAAAAAAAGAGTCAATAAAAAAGAAGTAGCTTATAATTATATCTTCCGCAATTTTGTCGAAGAGGAGTCAATCATTTTAAACAACGAAGAAATTGCCAGTATTTTTCATCTGCCTATTTCTACCACTGAAACTCCCAAAATTAAATGGCTCAAATCCAATGCCTCCGCGCCACCTCTTGACATTCCGGGCGCTGACACGGATAGCATCCTCCTTGGATTTAATAGTTATCGCGGAGCCAAAACTGATATTCGTATTTCAGAAAAAGATCGCCGTCGTCATATGTATGCTATCGGACAAACCGGAACCGGAAAATCCAATTTTTTGCAAGAAATGGCCAAGCAAGATGCCAGAGCTGGACGTGGTTTTTGCTTCATTGATCCGCATGGAGATGCTATTGAAGACATCCTGACTGCCATTCCGAAAGAGCGAGCGGAAGATGTTATTGTTTTTGATCCGGCAGACACTGAGCGTCCATTTGGGCTTAATATGATGGAATATGACCCCGCTAGGCCCGAACAAAAAACATTTGTCATAAATGAGCTCATTGGAATTTTTGACCAACTCTACGATTTGAAAAGCACAGGTGGCCCGATGTTTGAACAATATATGCGTAACGCTATGCTTCTTGTAATGGAAGACCCGGACTCCGGTAACACCCTGATGGAAATTCCCAAAGTTCTCTCAGACGAAGAATTTCGCAAAATGAAAATTTCCAAATGTCAAAATCCGACTGTGGTGGATTTTTGGACTAAGGAAGCGGAGAAAGCCGGGGGAGAAGCGGCTTTGGCCAATATGGTGCCCTACATCACTTCCAAACTCACCACTTTCATCTCCAACGATTTAATGCGCCCGATCATCGCCCAACAAAAATCCACCATTAATTTCAGAGACGTGATGGATAACAAAAAAATTCTTTTGGTCAATTTGTCCAAAGGTCGCATCGGTGAAATTAATGCCAGGCTTCTTGGAATGGTCATTGTAGGAAAAATTTTGATGAACGCTTTGGCGCGCGTGGATACTCCGGAAGACCAAAGAACAGACTTTTTCCTCTATATGGATGAATTTCAAAACGTCACCACTAATTCCATTTCTCAAATTTTGTCCGAAGCCAGAAAATATCGCTTGTGTCTCATCTTGGCTCATCAATTCATCGCTCAGTTGAAAGAAGAAATTTCTAAAGCGGTTTTTGGAAATGTCGGTTCGATGGTGATTCTTCGGGTCGGGGCAGAGGACGCCGAATTTTTGGAAAAAAATTTAACCCCTACATTTTCCCGCCAAGATTTAGTGAACGTGGACAACTACCACGGCTTCGCCCGCATTCTCATTAACAATCTTCTCACTAAACCTTTCAATATCTCTTTCTATCCGCCGAGTCAGGGCGACCAAGAAGTGGCTAATGCCTTAAAAGAATTGTCCCGCCTCAAATATGGTCGCGACAAAAATATCGTGAACCGAGAAATTATGGAGCGCTCAGGTATGAAGAGTCTTTTGTAGAAAATCTCATTTTTTGGAAAATGTAATATATCTTGTAGCGGCGGACCTTGTGTCCGCCTTTTGTGTCGACTTGCATTTTTTTAACTTAACGCAAAAAATAAACAAAAAAATACCATTAAACAAAAAAAGTATCATTTTGATACGGTCGTATAATTATGATTGTATGGGAGTGGATTTTTGGGGTGGGGGATGGTAAAATGAAAATATGAATAAAACATTATTAATTTCAGGAAGTCCGAGACGAGGCAATACGGAATTTGTGTTGTCTGGTATTTTCGACAAACTCAGCGGTGAAAAAGAGCGGTGGAGAAGCTGACGGAACGCAAGAATATCTAGATTATTGTATGTATGGTTTTGTAAAATATCTGAAATTGGATTTGATAGGCTCGTATTGTTTCCAAGCGCTAAATCCAAACGACCTTAAACAAAACGGCGAATCACTTACAAAGATAGATGAAATCGTTAAGAAAATTAATTCCTGAATTAATTCAGGAATTAAATTGCGAAGCTAGAATAATTTCTTAATACAATAATTATGGAAAAAGAAAATAGACCGAAAGTTGGCGTGGGCGTGCTTATTATGAAAGAAGGAAAGGTTCTTATGGGCAAGAGGAGAAATGCTCATGGAGAGGGGGATTTGTGCCACAACAAAATTTATTAAAACAAAATTTCAATCCTTTTGTTTAGAAGGTGAAAATAGAGGACTCTATAGGAGCTTCTAAAATTTAAAATAACTTTATGATCAATCAAGAAATTCCAAGGACATTTATATCCAAAGACGAAGCTGAGAAGGAGGCGGAAGAAATGAAGAGAATTATACAAGATCGTAGGAAGATAACGGAGCCGGTAAGGGCTAATACTCAAGATCACCAAGAGGCTTACGAAAAAGTGGAGAGGGATAGGAATAGAGGAGAAATGGAAAATAGTGAAGGCTTGGAATTAAAGGAAATTCAAGAACTTTTTGACGCGGTTCTGTTTGATTGGGACGGTGTACTCTATGATAGTATGGAAAATTTGGCCAAAGGAGCGGTGGAGGTTTGTCGGGAGTTTGGTGTTGAGGTGGATGTAAAGAAATTTTTAGAAACCTACGATCAGCCTTATCAGGTATGGTATGGAAAATTAGGCATTCCAGCCGACAATGAAGATGCCCATCAATATATTAGATGTTTGTACCATAACGAGATATTGCCAATGCTTGGCAAACAAAAGAAAGATACTATGTTTTCTGATGCAGTAGGCACTTTGCGAGATTTAAAAGTACGAGGATTGAAATTGGGAATTGTGTCGGCTGGGAGGGAAGAGGATATTCAAAAGGTTCTGAAAGAAAATGACATTGAAGATATTTTTGATTACGCCTCATTTCGAGCTGATAATAAAACCGAAGCAATTAGGCGTATATGTGAAGACAGTGATTTAGATCCGGAAAGAGTTTTAATGGTAGGGGACTTGCCGAGCGATTTAAGGGATGCTAGAAAAGCCGGAGTTAAATTGGCTGGAGTAGCTAGATTCGAAGAAGGTAGGGATCGGTTAGGCTCATATGACCCGGATTATATGTTGGGTGGACTTGGAGAGGAGATTATGACACTTAAACCTTATATCGATAATGATAATAAATTATAATATGCAGAAAAGAGAAGGAAAAATCATAGCAGTTATAGGGGCGCCAAGAAGCGGAAAGTCTTTTCTGTCTGATCTGCTGGCAAAGCATTATAATGGAAAAATTATCCTGGAGGGAGAAGAAATGGATTTCCCAGAAAGGATTCGTGAGGATATCGAGAAAAATATTCGTTCATTAGAAAGAATATTATGGTTTAGGAATAAGCTCGTTAAAGAATATTTAGTTGCCAGGAGGCATAAAGAAAAAGGAGAAACTGTAATCCTGGATGTTTTTTGGATAGGCTATCAATTATTTATTGATGCCTTGGCCCATGATTTTGAAAATGAAGTGTTGAAAGATATGGCGGAAATCGACAGGAAAACATTAAATTACCCGGATGTAATAATCTTTCTTAGTGTTACAGAAAAGAGTATTAGAAAGTTCATTAAATTAGGTGGACGCAAATTTGATGATTCAGAAGATTATGTAGTTAATCAGGCATTACCGGTTAACGAACTGTATAACGATTTTTTTAAAAAACACAAGAAGCTGTTGAACAAAACCATTATTGTTCAAAGAGACTTGATGGATTTTTCCAAGCCAGAAGATCTCGAAAAAATTATCAAACAAATTGATGGTAAAATAAAAATAAAAATAAAATAGTAATTTCTATATAGGCTTCTAAAAATTTTAAAACAATCATATGACCTGGTTTGTCTTTAGCCTACTTTCAGTTTTTGCCCTGGCTTTGGGCGAATTGACCCAACAACACTTGCTCAATCTTAAAAACGCTTTCAACGTCAGAACGAGTGCTGTTTTGACTTTCCTTTTTCAATCTCTCCTTACTATCCCTTTTCTTTTTATTTTCGGCCTAGCCAATCAGATTTTTTCCATCTTTACTCCGACTATTTTCCCTAAAATTATTCTAGTGAGTTTCTTGGGTTCAATTTCGATGCTTTTTTATCTGAAAAGTTTCAAAGTGAAAAATATCAGTATATCCACTATTTTCACCTCTCTTTCGGCTATTGTTTCCACTACGCTAGGTATTATATTTTTTTCGGAATCAACGCATTTTTTAAAGTTTGTCGGAATAGGCCTGGTGCTGGTGGCGATTGTGGTGGCTAATTACAAAAATTCAATCTTAGAAAAAAATCACTTTTATGCTCTGGTAGCAGGACTATTTTTTGGGATACTCTACGCGCTAGACAAAAGTATCGTGGCGGATATCCATCCTCTGGTTTATATTTTTTGGTCGTTTGCCATGATAGCTGTATGGGGATTTATTCTAGGAGGGAAAAGCGTGGTGGGCTCTCTCAAAGGCAAAGAATTGTCATCCCTTAAACCGATAGCGATATCAGGTGTGGGATATTTTCTCTACAATTTTTTCACCTTCACTGCTTACACTTTTGGCGGAGAAGTCGGGCGGGTCGATGCGATAAATAATGCTCAGATATTTTTGATTATTATTTTTGAATTTTTCATCTTGAAACATACCAAGGGAACAGCGAGAAAGCTGTTATCAGCCGGATTGGCTATCGCCGGGATTCTTATTTTAGGCTTTATTAAATAATATTTTTGTCTAAAATTACGGCTTGGCAGAGATTAAGTATTTTAAAACCCAAAAAATGTATCATAATCACACGGTCGTATGAAAATGATACATTTTTTATGAGTAGTTTTATTTATTCCATCGGTTTCCAATCGGTCGGTTGCATAAGGGAAAAGCGGTTGCCCTCGGTGTCGCGACAACTGGCGAACCAACCCACGCCTTTCATTTCGGTTTTTTCGCGGATAATTTCGCCGCCAGCCGTTTTCACATCCGCGATGGATTTGTCGATGTCTTCCACGGAGACTGTGCAGTCATAGGTGAAGAATTTCTCAGCGTCCTTTTCCGGACGCTTATAAATTCCTCCACCAATTCCCGGACCGGTCCCGGTGTCGATCATCCAATATTCCATGGTCATATCTTCCATCTCGACTTTTTTGATTTTCCACCCCAAGGCTTTTTCATAAAAAGCCTGGGCGCGCGCTGCGTCATCCGCTTGAATTTCAAAATGTATTACTCTATTATTCATATATTTAAGTTCTTCTTTTTGGCGACAAAATGTGCCAAAGGAAGATAATTTAGTTTACTTATACTTCTTATACAATTAAAAAAGTCTTGAACTTTCAAAATTAGTCATAACTGGAAGTTTGCGGTAAAGTAGAGTAAGCTTTATTTAGAAGCCTCGGTGGAAGCTTCTATAGAGATCTCTAAGTGATCAATTAACGAAAAGATTATGAAAGATAAAGATATCTATAAAATCCTAGAAGATTTGGAAATCACTTTCCGAGAGCACGAGCATCCGGCGGTTTTTACGGTGGAGGAGGCGGAGAAGCACAAAGGCAATCTCGACGGGATTAAGATCAAAAATCTTTTTCTTAGAAATAAAAAAGGCGACAAACACTTTTTGTTTATCACTCACGCCCTTAAAGTAATTGATCTCAGAAAGCTCTCTGATATCACTTCCGAGAAAAAGCTCGGTTTTGCTTCGCCAGAACGGCTCAAAAAACACTTGGGCCTTACGTCTGGATCAGTGGGGCCATTTGGAATTATTAATGACGAAAAAAGGGAAGTGACCGTCATTCTCGACAAAGAAATTTTGACCGGCGAAAAACTCAACTTCCACCCCAACCGTAACACCGCCACCATTCAAATTTCCAAGGATGATTTTTCCAAATTTTTGAAATGGGCTGGGAATGAAACGCGCGAAGTGGAAATTTAATTTTTTAGAAAAAATAAAGGATTAGCTGAAAAAACGTCATAAAAAGGCGTTTTTTGCTTTTGGGCTGGACAAAAAAACTAAAGTGTGCTAAGATATATTGTTGTATGGAGCGGTAGTTTTTTAAAAAAATAGTAAATAAATTTCGCAAAATTGCGGAATCAGGGAATTGTCCCAACCAATTTTTAAGAAAGGGTGAAGCTATGCTTAAGTGGTTCAAGAGGGCACCGGTCATTTTAGAGAGATATCCTGTGAAGGTAGATCTGGATTATTTAGTCATGGCCGTCGAGTTACTTACCGAAGAACCGGCGCGGATATTAGCGGGATTTGATCAGGCGTCTCTCCTGGGGCAAGTCTGCATTGGCGAAGGAGAGGAGGCCCGTGTTTATGCCATCTCGGTTGCTGCCAATACGGATGGAAGGATGAGATTTTCTCTCGGCGGCTGTACTAACGCGAGAGAAGAAACTTTTCCGTTTGTGAATGGTATGAAAAATTGGTATGTCACATATATAGATGAGGAGCGCGGAGAGCTGAAAGTTGCCCGCGCAAATATAGGTGACAAAAGTCCCTTGTGGAAAACAGGCGAATTGCCTGTAAACTATCAGTAGGATTTTGAGTCTGAACCGTTTCCGTGTAATCCCTTTTAGGGTCACACGCGGAAACGGTTTTTTTATTTCCCCTAATTCATCTTAAAAGTTTCGACGTTTGTTGAAGTGGAAAAGTAAATAGCATTCTCCGTTTCGCCTACCGTAAATCCGGTGGCGTTTTTTATTTCCGCGTTATAATATTGCGCGACGATTTTTCCGGTTAGATCAAATTTGACGATGCGGGCATTGTTTTTGTCTAACGCATAAACAAATTGATCATCACGCTTGGTAAAGATGGCGTCAAAAGAAAAGGGAGTGGCGGATTCTTCAAGGGTGAAGTCTTGTTTTTTGCCTTGGAAAAATTGAGTGAGCTTATTGTTTTGGACTAAATAGAGATTATCCGAAAGTCCCATAGTGGTGGCACCTACGGCCGTTTCGCCACTTTTTAGCCAATCGGTTTTTTCTCCAAAACCTCCTTCGGCGCGCGGGTAACGGTAGATTTGGCCATTTTTACCATCTAAGACATAGAGATAAGTGAGGTAAGTTCCGATTGAAGTGACACTGGCATTTGCCGGTAGAGCAAAAGTGTTATCTAGGAATTTTTTCGAAGTCGGGCTCCAGGAGACGATGCGGTTATCTTGTCCTAGTATAAAGAGCAAATCTAAATCATCCATTCCAATAATTTCTTTTGGAGTGAAATTGTCTGGCAAGGGATAAAGAGCATTATTTTTAACGTCAATGATATTTTTAGCGTCCATGGCAAAAAGCGCATCGTTTAAATTTATGATACTAGCGATATTCTCGTCAGAGTAGAGAGAAGAAATATTTTCCACGCGCGTCACTTTCTGGTCTTGTTCCAATGGAAGTGCTTGGATGAAAGGAGTTTCAATTGGAACAACTTTTGGGGTTGGCTTAGAACCGATTTTGGCCAGGAAATAGGGGACGA
Source organism: Candidatus Moraniibacteriota bacterium (assembly GCA_038203255.1). Classification (GTDB taxonomy): domain Bacteria; phylum Patescibacteriota; class Minisyncoccia; order Moranbacterales; family UBA2206; genus CAIKZD01. The sequence continues at coordinate 10,305 of JBBREE010000012.1, forward strand.
TGAAAAGCAGGACGATGGCCAGGGCAGTATAGACTTTTTGAGTGTAGTCCATTTTGGCTAAAAGGTTTTTCAAATTTGAGAAATGCGGGAGAACCTTTTGAAAAACTCGAGGTCTGATTTTTTTTTCGAAGTTTTCACCGGAAGAAATGATTGGAACGGGAGAAGCGAGAGCGGCCTGTGAAGACGCAGAAAGTTTTTCACTATATTTTTCCATCCAATCCTTTTTCTCACCCGGAAGGGAGATTGTTTCGGGGATTGATACGACAGGATTTTTCTCCGGAGCAACTTCTAGCTGTTCCTTTTTCTCTCGTTTCTCTTTTCGGTATTTTTCTACAGCCAGCCAACCTTGGCGAGACTTTTGGAGGATGAATAACATGACGGCCTGAAAAGTGTGGACAAGAAAATCGGATGTTTTTGTATAAAAAATAATGAGGCCTCTTTTGACGCTTGGATAATTTTCTTGCCAGAAAATTGCAATCACTTTGGCAATCCCTTTAATTTTTTCACCGATAACTGCAGGCTTTTTGTCAAATCTTTCTCTTCGGGACATGCGGGTGTTTTTTTCTTCGCGCATAGCTTCAAGGGGATTTTCTTGGGGCGCAGTTCGTCTAGTGTCTGGACGTTTAAAATCGCGAGTTCTTTGCGCGAGAGTCTTAAATGAATTTCCTGTAGCGGACCAGGCGCCAGAAAGTTTTTCCTGCCATGCGTCCAAAGTTTCCAACATAGAAGATTCTTCTTCTAACGGCGCCGGATAATTTTCCTTGATATAGATATGCCCGGTTTTTTTATCCACAAATTCTCCGTTTGATTTGGCAATCTCTTCTTTGATTTCATTAGCCATTTTTTGACGCTTGTTTTCATCATCGGCAAAATTTTCATTTGCATCATTCTGGACGGCGGGTGAGGTAGGGATTGGGGATGGTTTTTTCTTGGCCGGTGTTTTTTTGGAAAAAGCAGCTTGGCTGAAAGCATTAAAATTATTTCTCTCAGTTTCGTCTTCATCGGAAGAGATATTTTGAATTTTTTCTTCTTTTTTAATTTCGACAACCAATGAAGCTGAACGATCTAGTTCATTGACGAGCGCAGTTTTCAAAAATTGGACGAATTCCGGCGAAGAAAATTTGAGAGCACTTTTTTTAATTTCTTCTAAAGAAAAAATATCGAACATTTCTTCGGTAGTCACGATTAATTTGTCATTTTCCTCCAGGCGCCCGCTGACAATATCAGTGAAAGTTTTCATTGGGTTGGGTGCTTCTATCTGAGAGGCATCATCACTAATGTCGGTCAAAGTTTTTCCGCGTAAAAGCAAGGCTCGGGCATTACCGGACTGGGAAAGGTGAAGATTATTTTTGTCGATTGCCAGAAGAATGGCGTTGGTTTTGCCAATCCAGGAAATACTTTCATGTTCGGCTAATTTAGCGAGAGCTAGATTGGCCTTTCTAAGAGCCGCCTCGAAACTTTCAATTGTTCCACGCTTAGCTTTGGAATAATATTCTTTTTTAATAACGGAAACTAAATAGTTGACAACGTAGGAAGAGTCTTCTGATTCGTCGGTTATCTCTAAGATACCAGCCAAAACTCCCAGACCTTGTTGGGTAACGTTCTCCGGCTTTTCCACGAAAACTTCCAGATAGGGTTTATCTGATGGTTTTTGGCAAACCAAAATATCGCTAAATGAGGCGGAAAAACACTCAATTTTTTTATCCGATTTTTTCTTTGGCATAAGCGCTTATTTTTCTGTATTATAACAGTAAAAAGGAAATTAGCCTAGAGTGCCACCTTTTTCTTCTCGAGTGAAAATAGCCTTTTGAGAATAGATTAGTCAAGGACTTGATAATTTTTATTATTATTGCTAGTCTAGATAAAGGTTGAAAAATAAATCAGGCCCCATCGTCTATCGGCTAGGACGTCAGGTTCTCATCCTGGAAAGAGGAGTTCGACTCTCCTTGGGGCTACTATTACGAGATTTAAGCTAATCTCTAAAAATAAATTATGAATGTTATTGAAGCTTTAAAGGAATATCGCCAAAAAATCGATCCGCTTCTGGAAGCTTATTTTGAAAAAAAAATTGAGCAAGCAAAAAAACTCGATCCTTTGGCAGTGGAAGCCGTGGAAGCGATTGCGGATTTTACCTTGTCCGGTGGGAAAAGAATTAGACCCGCCCTTGTCTATTATGGCTATTTGGCAGCGGGAGGAAAAGAGGAACAAAAAGTTATAGAAGCTTCTATCGGGATAGAGCTTGCTCATAGTTTTCTCCTTATCCATGATGATATAATTGACAGAGATGCTAAACGTCACGGAGTGCCGACTGTCCATGAGAGATATCGTAAAATTGGTCGCTTGGTGGCACCCGAAAAGGACAGCCTCCATTTTGGAAATTCTATGGCTATGATTGCAGGAGATATGGCGTCCTCAATGGCCTATGAAATAATTTTCAATACCGATTTTCAACCGAAGACTATTATTCGTGCTCTGGATAAGATTCAAAATATTGTTTACGTGACTATTCCTGGAGAAATGCTGGATGTGATGATGGAAGTCAGGGGGCATGCTACGGAAGAGGAAATTCTTAGAATGTTTGAAGGGAAAACTTCACGTTATACTTTTGAAGGCCCGTTGCATCTAGGGGCGGTTTTAGCAGAGGGGGAAGAGAATATTTTTGCCGGACTGACCAAGTATTCCTTGCCTCTGGGAAAAGCCTTCCAAATCAGAGATGATATCTTGGGTGTTTTCGGAGATGAAAAAAAAATAGGTAAACCAGTCGGGTCGGACGTCATTGAAGGCAAGCAAACTATCTTGCTCGTCAAAGCACTTGAGCTTGGCAACACAGATCAGAAAAAAACCATTAAGAAATATCTCGGCAAGAAAGATTTAACAGAGAAAGAATTGGAAGAATTTCGTCAAATTATCCGTGAAACAGGTTCTTTGGAATATAGTCAGGCATTGTCGCAAGGCTTAGTAGAAGAATCTAAGGCGGCTTTATCTGAAATTGAATTTAAAAATGAAACAGCTCGCAAATTTTTGGAGGCCCTGGCTGATTACATGGTTACGCGGGAGGTTTAAATGGCTTTGGTCAGTGGTTGATTTCCTCTCTTTTTTGTTTTATTATTTACCTAGACTTATTTATTTTAAAATTTTTTCAAGATTATGCAAAATGAATCAAATAAGCTTCCAATTCACGTGGCAATTATTCCAGATGGCAACCGCAGGTGGGCCAGGGAAAAGGGCTTGGCGCCTTGGGAAGGACATGAGGCTGGAGCTAAAATTTTTGAACAGTTGATTGAAACAGCGCTGAAAAAGGGGATAAAATGTTTCTCTTTGTGGGGCTCTTCGATGGATAATCTCGTTAAGCGCCCCCTGTCTGAAAAAAGGGCTCTTTTGGATATTTATAATAGATATTTTGAGAGACTGCTAGAAGGCAAAGAAATCTATGAAAATGAAGTTAAGGTGAATGTCATCGGGCGTTGGGAAGAACAATTTCCCGAATCTCTCAAAAAAACTATTTATGAAGTGATAGACAGAACTAAAGATTATAAAAAGAAAGTGCTTAATTTTATGTTGGCCTATTCCGGTACGGATGATATGCTACGCGCCATTCAAAAGATTAGCGAGACGCATCCTGCTCATTCAAAAATTACCGAAGAAGATTTGAAACAAAATTTAATGACCGCTAAACTTCCGGCCGTTGACTTCATGATCAGAACCGGTGGCGAGCCACACAACTCTAATGGTTTTATGATGTGGGATACGGCCGACGCTCAGCTTTATTTTTTTGAAGGAAATTTTCCTGATTTCGGCATTCCTGAATTTGACGAAGCTTTGGCGGAGTATGCTAGGCGGGGTAGACGGTTTGGGGAATAGATATTGGAAATATATTAACTTGTTTAATGTAATAGAAGAAGTGTTAATAAATAATAATTAATAATCTTATGGAGATGGTATTTACCGATCAAAATTTCGAAGCAGAAGTTATAAAAAGTGAGCAACCGGTAGTGGTTGATTTTTGGGCACCTTGGTGTGGACCATGTCAGATGATGGGACCGATCATAGAAGAATTGGCTAAGGAAATGCAGGGAAAAGCGAAAATTGGCAAGCTTAACGTGGATGAAAACTCGGTGACAGCGCAAAACTTCACCGTAATGTCTATTCCGACAATTATGATTTTTAAAGATGGAAAAATAGCTAAGAAATTTGTCGGGGTGCAATCCAAAGAATCTTTGAAAGAAGAGTTAGAAAATTTATAATTTCTAATCAATTCTAAAATCAGTCAGCCTTAATATTATTACCAAAACTTTCTTATGGATAAAGTGCTCGATTTGATAATCATCGGCAGTGGTCCTGCTGGTCTCTCTGCTTCGATTTATGCCTCGCGCTATAAGCTCGAGCATTTGATTTTTGGCGCGGAGGCCGGTGGACAAATGAATGAAATTCAGACAATCGAAAATTGGCCGGGAGACCAAAGTGTTTCCGGCTATGATTTGATTTCCCGCTTTGTTTCTCACGTGGAAAATTACGGAGTGAAAATCCAAAAAGATTCTATTGGGTCTATTAAGAAAAATGACGAAGGAATTTTTGAAGTGAAAACTTCTCGGGGAAGCTATTTATCTAAAACTTTAATTTTGGCGATGGGGGCGCATTATCGCCGGATGAATATTCCCGGGGAAAAAGAATTCACTGGACTTGGAGTTTCCTACTGCGCCACTTGTGATGCCATGTTTTTTAAGGATAAAAATGTGGCTGTGGTGGGTGGAGGAAATAGTGCGGCTGTGGTGGCACTAGAGCTGGTTGATTTTGCCTCGCATATTTATCTGATTTCTCAAGAAGAAAAATTATCCGCTGAGCCGGCTTGGATAGAAAGGATTGCACAAAATCCCAAAATTGAAAGACTGATTGGTACGAAAGTTCTTGAAATTAAGGGCACTGAAAAGGTGGAAAAAATAATGTTGGATAAACCCTATGAGGACAAAACATATCTTGCAGTAGAGGGTGTGTTTATTGAAGTTGGAACTGAGCCAGGAGTGGAGTTAGTGCAAAATATGGGAGTAGAGCTGGACGCGCAAAACTATATCAAAGTGAAAGAAGATATGAGCACTAGCGTGCCCGGCATTTTCGCCGCCGGTGACATCACCACCGGAAGCAATAAATTCCGCCAGGTGCTCACCGCCGCTTCAGAAGGCGCTTTGGCGGCCAATGGAGTTTATAAGAGAATTAAAATACAAACCCACTAATGATAATTAGTTATTTTAAACTATAAATATGAACGCAATTGAACTTTCTAAAAAATTAGGTGGAAAAATAGAAATTAAAAGTAAGGTTAAACTTACTAAAGATAATTTGGCGGTTTTATACACGCCGGGCGTGGCGGATGTGTCGCGAGCTATCGCTAAGAATAAAAAACTGGCGCGAGAATACACTATCAAGAAAAACACCGTGGCGGTCATTTCAGACGGATCGGCAGTTTTGGGTTTGGGCAATATCGGGCCGGAAGCGGCTCTCCCGGTCATGGAAGGTAAATCCTTGCTTTTCAAAGAACTGGGAGGAGTGGATGCGATTCCAATTGTTCTTGCCACTCAAGACACAGAAGAAATTATAAAAATTGTGAAGGCTATTGCGCCAACTTTTGGCGGAATTAATTTGGAGGACATTTCGGCTCCGCGATGTTTTGAAATTGAGGAACGACTGAAGAAAGAATTGGATATCCCGGTCATGCATGATGACCAGCACGGCACTGCGATTGTGGTTTTGGCTGGCCTCATTAATGCTCTCAAAGTAGTTGGCAAAAAAACGGCAAAAGTAAAAATTGTCATTTCCGGTACGGGGGCGGCTGGCGTCGCCATTGCCAAACTTCTTATTGCCAGCGGAGCTAAACAAATCGTGATGGTGGACAGCCTCGGAATTATTTTTAAAGAAAGAGAAGGTGGCCTTAACCCTTCTAAAATGGAAATTGCGCATCTCACTAATCCGGAAAATATACAAGGAACTTTAGGGGAAGCACTCAATAAGGCGGATGTTTTTATCGGAGTTTCTGCGCCTAATTTGCTTAAAGCCGAGGACATCGCCAGGATGGAAAAAGGTGCAATTGTTTTTGCGATGGCGAACCCCATTCCGGAAATTATGCCAGACGAGGCGAAGAAAGGTGGCGCCAAAGTGGTGGCCACCGGGCGATCTGACTTTGCCAACCAACTCAATAATGTTTTGGTTTTCCCTGGAATCTTTCGGGGAGCACTGGACAATAATGTCAGAGAAATTACCCAAAAACATAAACTTCGAGTGGCTCGCGCGATTGCCAATTTGGTGAAAAACCCAAAAAGTGGTAAAATAATCCCAGGAGCCTTGAACGCGAAAGTGGCTAAAGCGGTGGCAGAAATTTTCAAAAAATAATTCTCGTAAAAGGTTAAATTATTGTACGGTACGAACGTGATAAGCTACGAATTTTTAAAATATAATAAAAATAATATTACGTGATTAATTCGTACATTCGTATTAGTTCGTAATTCGTAAGGAATCCATGAAGATTTACAAACAAAAAATAGATTTACAAACCACCACGCAGATTGAATTTATCGACATAACCAAGCAAGTCGAAGAAATTGTAGCTAATTCTAATGTAAGGGAGGGGCAAGTTTTGATTTTTTGCACACATACCACTTCCGGCATTGTGGTCAATCATAATGAACCAATGTTGATTCAGGATTTTATGCGCACCCTGTACCGTTTAGTGCCAGTGTCAGACCGTTATTCCCATGATCTTTTCGAGTTGAATCGCACCTACACTTCTGACGGGCGTAGTAATGGACACTCTCATTGCAAAGCGCTTCTTGTCGGAGGCAGTCAAACTATTCCGATTGAGAAAGGGCAGATGATGAAAACAGAAAAACAAAGCATTTTTTATGTTGAAATGGATGGTGCTAGAAAACGTGATGTGATTGTGCAAGTGATTGGATTATAATTTAATCATTGTTAGTCAGCCATCAGCTGAAAGAGATTTTTTTATATGCGTTTTAAAAAAAGCTTGATAATATTTTTTCTTGCAATCCTGCTTGCTGTAAGCAGTGTTTTTTATTTTAGAAATCAAGTCTATTATTCCCAGGGCGCTAACCAGAATCAAAAGATGTTTGAGATAAAGAAAGGGGAGGGGAATGCGGAAATCGCCTCGCGTTTGCAGTCGGAAGGATTTATCTCCGGCAAATATTATTTTTACTATTATGTCAGGACGCATAAACTCATAAATAAAATTATGCCGGGGGAATATCAATTGTCGGGACACCTGACCATTCCGGAAATCGCCACTACCATCACTAATGCCCAGGAGCAGTTTGTGAAGGTTACTTTCCCGGAAGGATTTACGGCTGAGCAAATGTCCGCACGATTAAGCTCTGGCGGATTGCCTGGAGAGGAATTTTTGAAAATTGTTAAAAATCCCGGAGATCTTAAAAAACGTTATAGCTATCTGACTCCTATGGGAGTAAAAACTTTGGAAGGCTATCTTTTCCCTGATACCTATTTTTTTAAAAAAGATGCCAGTGCGGCGGATATAATCGGGAGACTACTGGATACCTTTGACCAGAAATTTGACGCTACTATGAGAACCAACGCGGCCAATCAGAAGAGATCAATAAGTGATATCGTAATTATGGCGAGCATCCTACAAAAAGAAGTGATGACCATCACTGATATGAAAATTGCGGCGGATGTTTTTTGGAAAAGAGTTGATGCAGGCGCCAAATTACAAAGTGACGCAACTCTGTCGTATATTTTGAATGATAAAATTGATCAGCATAGTGCCAATGATTTGGCCACCGATTCTTTGTATAATTCCTATCTCTATCCCGGATTGCCACCAGGTCCGATTAATAGTCCCGGCTTGGAAGCTTTAATAGCGGCTATCAGTCCAACTGCTTCAGACTATAACTATTTCCTCACCGCTACAGTCAACGGCGAAAAAAAAGTGTTTTTTTCTGCTACTTATGAAGAGCATTTGGCGGCGAAGCAAAAATACGGATTATAATTTAGTCTTTAGTATCCAGTATTTAGTATAAGAATCGGGTTTTGCCCGGTTTTTTATATGAGGGATTGTCCGAAAGAGATAAAAATGATACTATATCATTATAATACAAACATTTAAGCGGACAGTCCGCTGAAGTCTTTAAAATTATGAAACAATCAAACCCAAATAATATTCCTCTAGCTGACAAAATCCGTCCAGACACGATGGCGGAGTTTTTTGGGCAACTTGAGCTTTTAGGCGAAAAATCTTTTTTGCGTTCAGCTATTGAGAATGATCGGGTGCCGTCGATGATTTTTTGGGGACCTCCTGGGTGTGGTAAGACGACCTTGGCACACATTGTGGCGGAGTCTACTGATGCGGAATTTATTCAACTCAGCGCCGTGGCCAGCGGCAAAAAAGATCTGCTTTCGGTCTTGGCGCATGCACAAGACAACTTGGTCCAAAACAAAAAAACCATTCTTTTCATTGATGAGATTCATCGCTGGACCAAGACTCAGCAAGACGCACTTCTCCCCGCCGTGGAAAAAGGACTCATCACACTTATCGGAGCTACCACAGAAAATCCGAGCTTTGAAGTGAACTCAGCTCTTCTCTCACGTGCCCGAGTTTTTGTCTTTAAGAAATTGGAGAAAGAAGATTTGGAAAAAATCCTTAAGCGAGCTGTCAAGAAAAAATATGCGAAAATGGAAATTGAAAAAGAAGTGATAAATTTTATCGCGCGCCTTAGTAATGGTGACGCTAGATCAGCCCTTAACACTTTGGAAGCAGTGGCTGATTTTTCGGGTAGAGACGCGATTAATCGCGTCTCTACGGATTTAGTAAAGCAGGTTTTACAAAAAACCCATCTACTTTATGACAAAAATGGTGAGGAACATTATAATATCATTTCAGCCCTTCACAAATCGATGCGAGGTGGAGACGCGAATGCGGCTGTCTATTGGTTGGCGCGAATGTTAGAAGGAGGAGAAGACCCTCTTTACGTAGCTCGTCGATTAGTGCGCTTTGCTTCGGAAGACATAGGTTTGGCTAACAACACGGCGCTTCTTGTGGCTAACGCCGTCTACGATGCTTGCCACAAGCTCGGAATGCCGGAATGTGGTGTTCATCTCTCCCAATGTGTCATTTATCTAGCCAAGAGTAAAAAAGACGTGACGGCCTATTTAGCCTACAATTCTGCCAAGGCGGACGTGGAAAAACTTGGTAATTTGGGCGTGCCACTTCACATCAGAAACGCGCCGACCAAGCTGATGCAGAACTTAGGTTACGGCCAAAACTATAAATATACGCCCCTGGAAGATTCTTCCGACCAAAAATATTTACCTAGTGAAATAGAAGATCATATTTATTTATAATTATGGTATTTCTTTGGAATATTTTTTTATCAGTCTTGAAAAAAGTTATCAATAGCCGGTAACAGCTCTGAAAAGAGAGTCGCTAATTTTTCTATTTCAGCAGCTGAAAATTTACCTAAGACAAAATCATGCGCACCCAATCGGCAAGCGATTTCTCCTTCTACTTGTTTTTCCTCGCCAAGCCCGATGCGTAAGCGACGAAACTTTTTTGTGCCCAAAAGTTCAATGATATTTTGTACGCCATTATGCCCGGCCGAAGAAGAGTCAGTGGCCAATTTAAAGGCACCTAGCTTAATATCCAAATCATCATGCAAAACCAAAAGATCTTCTGGTGTGAGTTTATAAAAATTTAAAATGGCTTGCACCGCAGTGCCGGACAAATTCATAAAGGTTTGTGGTTTGACTAAGAGCACTTCCTGATTTTCAATTTTCCCTTTAGAAATTTCAGCGTTAAAATTTTTCTTAAATTCAAAGGCGGGGAAAAAATATTTCTCTCTCAATTTTCCCACAAAGAAAAAACCGACATTGTGCCTGGTGCCTTCAAATTTTTCTCCCGGGTTACCGAGACCAATAATAATTTTCATAAAAATAGTTTAATTTTCGTAAGCGTCAGTATTTTTGGAGGCGGTATAATCTTCAATGCTGTCCTCAGCCATATTATACTTGATAATTAAATCTTTTCCAATCACTAAGACTAAATCAGTATGAATTCCGGAAAGTGTTTTTTCGTATTGAGGGTCCAGCGCATAAGAGACTGGAGTGGGAAGTTTAGTGGCTAGTTCATTAGAAGTAAACGGCATAGCTCCATTGGTCAGGTCATAGAGAGTGGTTTTATCCGAGATATCCTTAGTGGGAGCATTAAGAGCGATGATATTTTTATAACCGAAATTATCCTTCATCAGTTTTTTAATCCTTTCTGCGACTAGGGCGTTCCCGCTGGCATTAATGACAGCCACGGTAGCATTTTCGGCCACGGTTTTAGCTCGCAGATCCTTAATTTTATTGAGATCAAAAATGTTTTGAGCTAATTCGTTGCATTCACTCCAATTACCGATGCGCGGGATGAGAATAAAAGCTTGAAGATCACCGACGGCAATGTGGGAAACCTTGAGGAGGCTGTCAGCGTTCCAGGCGTCGAGCACGACGTTAGTGATGTTGTCGGTGTCTAGTTTTTTAGCTAACTGCAAGAAACCACTTAAATCTCCTTCAGAGATATCTGTTTGAATGTTGTCTGCTAAAGTGTTAAGTAAATCATTAAGTGTCATAGCATCCAAAAGTGTCCCAGTGGAAAAAACTTTGTTTTTGGCTGCTTGTAAGACTTGTTGTTGGCGCGCGGCGCGACCGAAGTCTCCCTCGGGGTCGTTGTGTCGCATGCGAGCATATTTTAAGGCAGTAGCGCCGTCCAGATGTTGCAAGCCTTTGGCCAATTCGAAAGTTTCATAACTATATCCCGGTCCGGGGTAGGAAGGGTCATAAATGTCGCGGTTATTCATGACGTTTATCCCACCTAGAGTGTCGATAACTTTTTGGAAGGCGTCAAAATTAACGACCGCCCAGTATTGGACGTCCAGCGCAGTGATTTTTTTTATAGCCGCCTCTATTGGTTCGATGGCTTTGGTCTTGTCTTTTGGATAGAGTGCGAGACCATGTTCATAGACAGCATTTATTTTACTTGCATAATGTTCTTCTGGCAGTTCAATGTAAAGGTCGCGCGGAATGGAAAAGAGGGCTACTTGATTGGTTTTAGTGTTTAAACTCGCCAGCATAATAGTATCAGTCAGATTCTTGCCCGGTTTTTCATTGCCGGCCACGCCTAAAAGCAAAATATTGATTCGGCCATTTTCATCCACTTTAAGATTGCTCTCACTGGAAGCAGTTAAGTTTTTGAAAGTGTCTAAAATGGAAGTTTGACTGGAATGATCCACATCAATTTTTTTTTCGACGTCCCGAATCTTCCAGATGAAAAAAGAGCCGTAAGCAGCAGCGACCACGAGCAAAAGTAAAATAATCCCTAAAATCACTTTTAGAATGTTTTTTGACATATGGGTTTGTATTAATAATAGACCGATTCAGTTAAAACGTCAAACTTTGGCGGAATTAAGCCATAAATTACTATTGCCAGAACGTTAAAATTCTGTTAAACTTGAGGGTGTAATTAATCTTTATAAAAAAATGGAGCAAGAATCCAATATCGGCAATAATTTGCCACAAAAAGGAGAAAATAAGAATTCCTATCAAGGCGTAGGCGGTTTTGTTTTAGAGGTGATAAAAATTATCATCTTGGCCTTTATTATAATTTTGCCAATTAGAGTTTTTTTGTTTCAGCCGTTTTTTGTGCAGGGCGCTTCTATGGAACCTAATTTTGAAGATGGTCAATATTTGATTGTCAACGAACTCGGTTTTAAGGAGACGAATGTTTCTTTTAATTCCCATGAGTTTCTTCATGTTAATCCATTCAGAGAAATCCAACGGGAAAGAGTGGTTGTTTTCCGCTACCCCTTAGATACTAGTAAATTTTTCATTAAACGTGTCATCGGACTTCCCGGGGAAAGAGTGCAGGTGAAGGATGGGCAAGTTACTATTTTTAATAAAGATAATCCAAACGGTTTTATTTTGGACGAAAAATCATATTTGCCGAGTGGCCTAAAGACCAACGGTGATTTAACTCTGACCCTCAGTGATGATCAATATTTTATGCTTGGAGACAATCGCATGTTTAGCTCTGATTCACGTTTCTGGGGAGCTGTGCCTAAAAAGGATATTGTCGGTGAAGTGGCTCTGCGCACTTGGCCGTTGGATAAAATTGCAAAGTTTTAAGTTGTAACCCTAATCTAAAGTCTTATGCCTCAAAAAAAATCTACTACTGTTAAGATCGCTCCGAAAAAAGTCAAGACTGAGAAGATCAAAATAGAACCGCTCAAACTTCAGCCACCGCGCGGAATGAAAGATATTTTGCCTGTAGATCAGCCTTTTTGGGAGCAAGTACGTCGAGTCTCCGAGCGTTTGGCTCGTGATTACGGGTATCTTCGCATGGACACACCCTTGGTTGAATATGCTAATTTATTCACGCGTAGCATCGGAGAAAGTACTGATATCGTAGAAAAAGAAATGTACACTTTTACCACTCGGGGTGGAGACAAGGTGGCATTGCGACCCGAACTTACGGCGGGTAATTGTCGTAGCTACATCCAAAACGGGATGCAGGTTATGGCTAAACCGGTTAAAATTTTTTCTACTGGCCCGGTCTATCGTTATGACCGTCCGCAAGCTGGACGCTACAGGGAACATCATCAGGTTAATTTTGATGCCTTTGGAGAACAAGACCCAATTTTGGACGCACAAATGATTCAGGTGGCTAGCCGCTTGATTCAGGCTCTCGGGATAAAATCCATCCAATTGCAAGTCAATTCCATTGGTTGTCCGGTTTGTCGTAAAAGTTACAAAGAACTTCTGGTTAGCTATTTGGAATCTAAAAAAACTAAACTTTGCCAAGATTGCAAAAGAAGAATTGTGACTAATCCTTTGCGTGTTTTGGATTGCAAGGAAGACAAGTGTTTTCAGGTTTCTGCCTCTTCCCCACAATCAGTTGATCACTTATGTGATGAGTGTCGCTTACATTTCAAAACTCTTTTGGAATATCTGGACGAGTTAGATTTATTGTATGTTATCAACCCACGTTTAGTGCGAGGGCTCGACTATTACACGAAGACTGTTTTTGAGATTTGGTCCGGTTCCGAAGAGGGGCGCAAGCTTTCACTCGGAGGAGGCGGCCGTTATGACAATTTGATCAAACAAATGGGCGGGGAAGATACTCCGGCGATTGGCTTTGCCATCGGCGTGGAACGTATCATTGAAGAAATGCGTCGAGTGCAAGCCAAACCTTATAAACCGCCTAAACCGAAAGTCTTTTTAGCGCAACTGGGGAATTTAGCCAAAAAGAAAAGTCTGAAGATGTTTTCCGAATTGGAAAAAAATGGTATTTTGGTAGCGGAAAGTTTTGGGCGAGGGAGTTTAAAATCTCAGCTCAAGGTGGCTAATCGATTGGGCGTGGAAATCACTTTGATTTTGGGCCAGAAAGAAACATTGGACGGGACTGTAATAGTAAAGAATATGGTGACCGGTGCGCAAGAAACCATTAACGCCGAAAAACTGGTAGAACTCATCAAGAAAAAACTGAAAAGCGATACAGTAGTGGTGTATCATAATAACTAGGTAGAAGGTAAAAGATAAAAATGGCAGATTGTATTTTTTGCAAGATAGTTAAAAAAGAAATTCCTACGGATATTATATTCGAAGATGCGGATGTTTTGGCTTTTAGAGACAGGAGTCCGCTTGCTCCGGTTCACATTTTAATTATCCCTAAGCGTCACATCGCAAGCATTAATGACCTGGAGGGAGAGGATACTCAATTAGCCGGGAAATTGCTTCTGGTGGCTAAAAATTTAGCTAAAAAGTTTGACATTTCAGAGAAAGGGTATAAACTGCTATTTCGGGTAGGTGAGTGGGGCGGGCAGGAAGTGCCGCATATTCATTTACATTTGATTGGAGGAGCGAAGTTATTTGAAGAAATTAGGCCGATAGAGGGATAAATCCGAAGTACGAAATCCGAAATCCTAAATAATCTCAAAATTAAAAAGCATAAATTCAAAACTGTTTTTGATTTTGAAAGTGATAATTTAGAATTTGTTTCGAATTTCGATATTCGGATTTAGAGTTTAAATTTAGAAAGGAGGTTTTTTATGATTGAAGAAAAAAGAAAAAATCGTGAATCGTCTGAAAGTTTAATCAGACGTTTTTCTCGTCGAGTGCGCCAATCCGGCGTTTTGATGCAGGCCAGAAAATCTCGCTTTCGCACCAAAGATAAAAGCAGAAGAGAATTGATTCAAGGTGCGTTGTATAAGGAAAAAGTGAGAAAAGTTGTGGGCAAACTCAAAAAAATGGGTAAGTTCGATGAAGAAAACTTCAAAAACGTTAAAAAGAAACTCATTAAATAAAAAATCTATGAGTCTTAAACAAAAAATTGCCGAGGATTTGAAAACGGCTATGAAAGCCGGAGAAACCACTAAACGCGACACTTTGCGGATGCTTGATGCAATGGTGAAAAATGTTGAGATTGAAAAGCAAAAAAGAGAAGTCGGGTTGGATGATGGCGAGCTTCAAGAGGTCGTTATGAAAGCCGTCAAGCAACGCCGAGACGCTATTTCTCAATATTCTGCTGGCGGTCGGGAAGATTTAGCAGAGAAAGAAAGCGCCGAAGTGGAAATTCTTTTAGCCTATATGCCGTCTCAAATGGATGAAACCGCAGTGGATTTGGAAGTGGAAAAA
>JBBREE010000013.1:0-23976 GCA_038203255.1 Candidatus Moraniibacteriota bacterium
TCTCACACTTTACCGACATAATGTCTTTCGCTTTGGCTGCCAGCATACCAGAAATATCTTCTAATTCTTCTTTCTTGTAATCCAGTTTTCCACTTTGAACAAAGTGGATAAGTGACGGCATATAAACTTCGTTCACACCATCTTTGGTGAAAAAATCCGTTTCGGTAATTATCCCCAAAACTTTTCTATCATCGTCAAGCACCGGCACAGCATGAATCTTATTTTCAGAAATAATTTTCGCCACTTCCATAATAGGCATATCTTCCTTGACTGTAATGACATCACTTGTCATAATTTCACTTATTTTCATATTTTTTCAAAAGTTATTTATTAATTTCACTCTTTAATTATGACACTAAAAATAAATTTCTGCAAATTTTTTAAAAATTATTTCCCTAATTTCTGCTTAGCCATATCGTATTGCTCTTTTGTGATTTGTCCGGAAGCTTTCATTTGCTCCATAACCTCCAGAAGTTTTCCCTTGTTTTCAGGCTTAAAAGCCTCCTGAATCATTTTTTGTTGTTCTTGCGGACTCATTTTCGCCATTTTTTTCGCGGCTACTTTTTGTAACATCCCCATCGCGGACGCACTCATGGCATTTTTTGCTTTTTTAAATGGATTCCAACTCATAGTTATATTATATCTTATGATTTAGCTCTTATTTGATGTTTATAAATTGTCACTAAAAGCGCTGAAGCTACATAAATCGAAGAATAAGTACCAAAAGTCACTCCGAAAAGCAGGGCCACGGAGAAATAGCGGATTGATTCTCCCCCAAAAAGCACCAGAGCGAAAAGCACAATAATCACAGTTAAGGAAGTGTTGATTGAGCGAGCCAGCGTTTCATTGAGAGAACGGTTCACAATATCTTCAAAGTCCTCTTTAACTCCGGCGCGGAGTAGGTTTTCCCGAGTGCGGTCATAAACCACAATTGTGTCGTTCACGCTATAACCTAAAATGGTGAGTAGTGCCGCGATAAAAGGCACGCCCACTTCTACTCCCCAAAATTTTCCCAAGAGGACAAAGATTCCCACAGTAATCAAAATATCATGAGACAAAGCAAGAATAGCTCCCAAGCCATATTTCCATGATTTCACTGGACGAGAAACTTTACGAAAAGCCCAAGCCACGTAAAGAGCAATGCCTAAGATTGCCAAAATCAAAGATTTAATAGCGCTGGATTTCAATTGACCTGAAACAGTCGAACCGATAAAGTCCGTACTTAGTTGGATCGCATCTTTGTCCATTTCTTGAATTTTCCCAAAAACTTCTGTGTTGATTTGATCATTTGAATTTCGATAATCAATATTCACTGTTCCGTCCGAGGTTTTTCTCACGACAAGACTATCCAAATTTAATTCCTTCAACTTTTCAGAAATCACAGTGTTGTCCGGAATATTTTGTGAAAATTTTACTTGCATTTCTGTCCCACCGGTGAAGTCGATTCCAAATTTCAAACCCCACATAGATAAAACAACCAGACTCGCAATTACCAGCGTGCCGGAAACTATGTAGAAATATTTTCTTTTATTAATAATTTGCATCATAACTTTATTTTTTGGGAGATATTTCATTATTCTTTCTTGTTCTAGCAATCAACCATGGGTATTTCTCCGCCCATTCGCCGAGGGTAAATTTAAGCATAATTTTCACTATGACAATAGCTGTAAACATAGACATTACAACTCCCACCATTAATATTATAGCAAATCCCTTCACGAAACCGGTCCCTACCCAAACCAGAATGAGAGAGGTAAGAATGGTCGAATAATTTCCGTCGCGAATAGACGGCCAAGCTCTCTTGAAACCTTCGTCCACCGCGGAGGGAAGTCTTCGGTCGCGTCGCAATTCTTCCTTAATTCTTTCAAAGATGAGAACATTAGCATCCACCGCCATACCAATTGACAAGATGAATCCGGCAATTCCGGACAAGGTAAAAGTTATGCCCCAAGGAGTGAGAGGAGAAATTTTAAAAATTGAAATCATGAGAGCAGTGTAAATGATAAGGGCCAAAGAAGCCACCAGCCCCAAATAACGGTAGTATATTATCATAAAAATAAGCACAATAGCTAAACCGACGGCCCCAGCCTTAAGGCTAGTGGTAAGTGAAGCTTGTCCCAAAGAAGCCTCTACTGATTGTTGATAGATGGGGTCTCCAATAGGCACTGGTAAAGAACCTTCATTTAATCTTGCTACTAACTCTTTAGCTTTATCAATAGTTAAACTGCCGGAAATTTCCGCTTGACCGTTAGTCAGTTCGGCTTGAATGATTGGATCATAAGGCGGGTCCAATTCATTGATAACTCCATCGCCATTACCATCTACGATAGGCAAGCCGTCTAGAAAAATAGCCAGGGGCTTACCGATGTTTCGCTTGGAAATATCAGCCAGGAGCTTAGCGCCTTCAGTGTCAAATTGTAAAGAAACAGTCGGTTCAGACAAAGCTTGATTAGTATAATCAACACTAGCCTTTTTTAAGTTCTTCCCGGTCAATCCAGTTTCGATATAGTTAGTTTTGGGTGCCGGCTCTCTATATTTAGCAATAATTATACCCGCAGCGTGAATTTCCTCTGCGTCACCACTTCCAGTGGTCGTAATTTTTTTGATAATAAGCCAGCCACTCTCTGTCTCTACTAATTTAGGATAAACTGAACCGTCTTTGAAATTAGGATCCGGGTCAAAAAGAGCATCATTAAGTTCCGGCGCACTAGCTCCTTTCTTGATTATGCCTAAATCTCCTCCATTATCCTTAGCGGCATGATCTTGGCTATTATCCTTGGCTAATTGGGAAAAATCAGACCCAGGCACCAACGCCTGCTTCAAAAGATCTTCCGCCTTAGCTTTAGCCTGCACGTTCATTTGATCTAACGTTTCTTGAGGAATTTGATTAGAGGTATCAATTTGTTCTTCTTTAAATTCCAAAAGCGGTGTACCGCTAATATTTTTTTTGGCTTCGTTAATGTCCTTAACTCCCGCTAATTCCACCACCAAAATTTCGTCCGTCCCAGATTTTTTAATATACACTAGCGGTTCGGACACGCCGAATTTATTAACCCTACGCTCAATGGCTGATTGCAATGAACTCAAGGCCTCCGCACGCTTTGAAGCGTCCACCTTGGATAAATCCGCCTTATACTCCAAATGAAAACCTCCCTGCAAATCCAGACCCAGTTTAATCTTAAGAGTGTTGACAGTGTTATAGATTGGCGGAATCTTGGCCACCGCGCGCGGATACGAAATCACCCCTGCGACCAGGGCTAAAAGTATCACTAAAGAAAATTTCAATTTTAATTTATTACGTAAACTCAACTGTTTTGGAATTTAGGGTTATTATCAGCCTTCCTGCCTTTCACACTTTTCATTTTACAGCATTTCTAAAAATTTGCAAATCGGGTTATATACAACTATTTATTTGGCCTTGTTACGTAGCATGCTACGTAACAAGCTACGTAACAATTTTTTTCTTTTGACAAAGCCACTCTTAACACATATCATATAGGTATATTCGTTTAATATTTATTCTTATGAAACAATCTGCCCTGTTTACTAAAACTCAAAAAAACGCGCCTAAAGATGAAATAAGTCTCAATGCCCAACTACTTATTCGCGCCGGTTACATTGACAAACTTATGGCCGGAGTCTATACCCTTTTGCCACTTGGTCTGCGAACCTATCAAAAAATCGAAAACATTATCCGAGAAGAAATGAACGCTCTCGGTGGTCAGGAAGTTTTTATGCCTAGTCTTAATCCGAAAGAAAATTGGGAAAAGACCGGTCGTTGGGAAAACTTAGACGTGCTTTTTAAGGTCGGCTTTGAAGGTGATGAAAAAAACGCCGCGCTTGCTCCGACTCACGAAGAAGTGATTGTGCCTCTGGCCAAAAAATTTGTTTCTTCCTATAAAGACTTACCATTTTCCAGCTATCATTTTCAAAACAAATTTAGAAAAGAAAAACGCGCCAAGTCCGGCATCCTGCGTGGGCGAGAATTCATCATGAAAGATCTCTATTCTTTCCACGCTGATCAAAAAGATTTGGATGAATTTTATGAGAAAGCCACCAAGAGTTATCAAAATATCTTTGAACGTACCGGCATTGGCAAAAAAACTTATCTGACTTATGCATCGGGCGGAACTTTTTCCAAATATTCCCATGAATTTCAAACATTAACAGAGGCAGGAGAAGATATGATTCATATCTGCGACACTTGCCACATTGCCATTAATAAGGAAATTATCGAAGACTTGGAACATACTTGCCCAGTTTGCAAGAGTAAGGATTTGCGAGAAGATAAAGCAGTAGAGGTGGGTAATATCTTTAAATTAGGCACTAAATATTCTGAACCATTTGATCTGACTTATACTGACGCCACGGGCGAGAAAAAAACGGTAGTGATGGGATGTTACGGCATCGGCCTCCAACGTCTCATGGGCACTATCGTGGAAGTTTCCCATGACGAGCGTGGCATTATCTGGCCGGAATCAGTCGCTCCTTTTAAGGTTCATTTGATTAGTCTGGGCAAAGACGAAGAAGCTGGGAAGATTTATGACGAATTGCAGAAAAATAATATCGAAATTCTCTTTGACGACCGCGACGTCAGCGCCGGTGCTAAATTTGCCGACTCAGACTTAATTGGTATTCCATACCGCATCGTCATCAGTGAAAAATCTTTAGCCTCCGGTGGCGTGGAAATTAAAAAACGTAACGAGAAAGAAAGTCGAATTGTGAAAATCGAAGACATTATGAAAGAATTGGGATAGAAAATAAATAATAGAGGTCGATTGTAGAGACGCGATTTATCACGTCTTCTTTCATGCCGGAGTCAGACATTGGATGTCTAACTAAGAGAATTCAACAGCGCTAGACATCTAATGTCTAGCGCTGTTTTTGTATTTTTATTCAGTGTAATCAGAAAAATAATGTGAGAACCCGCCTACCCGCTTCGCCATAGCTCCAGCGAGGCGAGCCGGCGAAGCACGGTCAGTGGTTCAGAAATTATTTTTCAAAAATTCAAATTCTTCCGACCTCTCCGGGTGAAAAACTAATTCGGTTTGTCCTGGACTAGGCAGATTGTCGAAAAATTTTTCCGAATCTTTTATCCAATCAAAACTTACTAGGAAATCTGAGGTATTAAGCACATATGGTACGTCTTTGGCAATACTGGGTGGTGTGACGAAAATTTGGTTCACTCGCCCATTAATTTTTCTCAGCGTATTTAGGATTAAACCAGCCAAACTAAATTTAAGTCCGTCCTTGTATTCCCATTTCCCCAACCGCATAAAAGAAATCTGAAATTTTTCCCGCAGTGACAGTGCCACGCGGAAAAACCACGGGAAAAAATGCATATGTTCGTGCGAGTTGAGTCCGTCGGGATACTTCCCAAAAAGCACATAGAAATCTTCGATTTGTTTTTTCCAGATGAACTTTACTTTGGTGGAAGAATAGCGCCCACTAGTCACATCAATCATAAAAAGCATCCCGCGCAAGAAAACTCCGCGCCCGGCCTCGCCTTCTCTTTTCGAAAAAAAATCATCCTCCAAAAGATGTAAATGAATATCAATCTTTATCCCGGTGTCTATTAGCGCCTGCACTTCTTCGGGAGAAATTTTCCCACCCATCATCACCCCGGTCCGATCAATTTTTTTCGCTCTCGCCAATGCCAAAATGTTCCGATTAGCCGTTTCGCTCACCCCGAAATCATCGGCCGAGATTATTAAATTATTGGAATGTTCACTATACATAGTGTTTCTGTTACTTATTCTCTCAATCTTTTATACTCCTAACTTACCACAAAAAAATCCTTTCTTCAAGGATTTTTTAAATGAGCGAGTTATAAATTTCCCAAAACAAAATCGCCGAGCTACCCGACCTCCCCCATTTTTTGCAAACTAATCAGCTTCTGATACAGCCCGCCTTCAATTTGGGCTAATTCGGTGTGACTGCCTTCTTCTATGACGCGACCGTGTTCTAAAACCACAATTTTGTCCGCTTTTTTAATAGTAGAAAGTCGGTGCGCGATAATGATGACTGTACGATTTTTACTCACCTTATCCATCGCTTCTTGGATCAGACGCTCGGAATAGGAATCGAGACTTGAGGTGGCTTCATCAAAAATCAAAATTCTAGGATTAGCCAAAATGGCCCGGGCAATCCCGATTCTTTGACGTTGCCCGCCGGAAAGTTTAATGCCACGCTCTCCCACCATCGTGTCATAGCCCTCTTTCAAGTTAGCAATGAATTCTTCGGCGTTGGCCACTCGGGCTGCCGCCTTGATTTCAGCTAAGGTGGCGTTCGGCTTGGCATAAGAAATATTTTCTTTGACACTAACATCAAACATCTCTACTTCTTGTGGCACGATAGCTATAAAGCGACGAAAAGCATACAGATCATATTCCTTAAGATTTTTTCCGTCCAAAAGAACTTCACCCTGTTCCGGATCATAATGACGATAAATCATACGTGCCACCGTAGTTTTTCCTCCGCCCGATGGACCAACTAGGGCGGTCACTCCTCCGGAAGGAATGGTAAAATTAACACCATCTAAAGCGCGCGAGGCAGATTCTTGATAAGCATAATTAACATTTTTAAATTTAATACAGCCTTCAATGTCTTTCGGTTTTAGACCATTAGTAGGATTTTGGATGGCCGCTTCCTCAAGAGAAAGAGTGTGCAAGCGCTCCACTGCGTCAGCTGATTCCATAATGCGATCATAGAGCCGTGAAATTCTGAAAAGTGAAATAAGAGCTTTTTCGGAAATAGTATAAACAAAAACTAAACTTCCCACCGTAATGCTCCCGTGAATAACAGAATAAATACCAAACAATAAAACAAAACCTCGGCCTAAATCAATCACTAGATTTCTGGCAATATTATATTTCAAAATATACCCAAACTCTTTCATAACACTATCTTTAACCTTCTCAGTCGAGTGCGCAAATTTCCGATATTCTCTCATCTCCTGCACAAAAGATTTAACCGTATTAATGTTAATGATCGCTTGAGTCATAAGTCCGGCCGAGACTTCTTCATCGTCAAAACGCTTGGAGCGAAAAGGGAAAACTGTTTTATTAACTTTTAAAGTAAGGAGAACAAAGACTGGCACAAAAATCAGTATAATCACTCCGAAAATCCAGTTGACCCAAAAAAGTATGGCCGTTGTCAAAACTACCTGAAAAATGGTCGGAGCCACTTCCCAGAAAAAATTACCAAACAAATTTTCCACCTTATCCACCCCTCTTTTAATCTTGATGATTTTATTCCCGGTATTTTCTTTCTCGTGATACCCCAGATCCATAAAGACCATCTTATTTAGAGCATTGTTAGAAAGATAGTTGATGGCATCCATCAAGATTTTGAAAATCTTTTTGTCGGCCACATAATTCAAAATCGAAGTAACTTCATTGGACAAAAACATCAAAAGAATCAAAATCAAAATAGCACCTATTTGAGCTGTGTCATAAGTTGTAATTTTATCAATAACCAGCTTTAAAAGATAAGGCCCGATAAGTTGCACCCCTTCTAAAATCAAAATCAAAATCAGCAGATTTTTAATCGGCTTCCGACTGGGTTCAAGTAATTTCCAAATTTTCACCCAAAAACTGCGAATATCCAGCTTTTTTTCTTCATTTTTTCCTTTTTTCGCCTTTTTATCCATAAGTTAAACATAAAACAAAGGGATGACTTCCCTCTTTTCTTATAATACCACTAAAATTGAATTAACGCAAGCCCGATTGCAAATTATCATTCCTAATTATTTTTCACTTCTTCTCAAGGATGGAGGTGCAGTTAGGGCAACGCTTCGCCTTAATTGAAATCGAAGTGGCACACTCCGGACACACTTTGGTGGTCGGTTTTTTTTCTCCCTTGGCTGTAAGTTTATTAAGCGGCAAAACCACAAAAAAATAGACCGTTGAAGATACTATCAGAAAGGAAATAACGGTGTTAAGAAAGGTGCCATAAAGAAATTTACTACCGTTTAAGGTAAAGCTTAATGAAGAAAAATCAGGCGCCCTGAATAAAGCCGCGATAAGTGGAGTAAATAGATCCTTGACTAACGAGTTAACTAAGGAAGTAAAGGCCGCTCCAACCACGATACCCACCGCTAAATCAACTACATTGCCTCGCAATATAAATTTCTTAAACCCACTAAGCATAAGCGCTCTTGAAAAAAATTATACTTATTTTTTCGCTTTAACAGTTTTAGCCTTGGTAGTTTTTGTGCCCTTAGAAATCACCTTCCAGTGTTTTCTTAAATCAGCTACTACCGCTTCCAATTCTTGCTTATCAATGTTTTTTGCTTTGGCGTATTTAGCTGAAATTGTGTCCACAACTTTATTATAAGCCGGTTCGGTCACATTTTGCACTTTTTCCAAAGCTTCTATAATTTCCCCTTTCATCTTCACAACCCACCCCTTAATGACCTTGCGATTCTTTTTCCCTTCCGGTCCGAACAAAAGATAGGCTGCTACTGTTGCTGCTGCAATTCCTACACCGACCGCTACTACCGCTCCCACATTTTTTTCTTTTTTGATCATATGTTTTTTTAAATTATTATTTTTTTAATCTTACATTTCTACGACGTGGCTTTTCCTCCTCCTCGTCTTTAGTCTTCCTTTTGAAAAGATAAGAGAGAAAAGGCAGTTCTTCTAATTTTTCCAACATCCCGATAAACCTGCTTTTAAATTCATACGTTGAGTCGTCGAGACTTTGAGAGATGTTGTCCAGATGCCGCATAATGGAAATCAATCGGTACGCAACAATTGCCATAAGCACCCCAACCACAATGATGGCCACTGAAGTCGTGAGATAAAAAATTGTTTGTGCAAAAAAATGTATTCCCATATATAAATTATACCACGGCTATTAGTTTGTGCAATACTCCCTATTTTAATACAACGACTGCCACTATTTTATAACAAAAAATACGCTAGATTTTTTTTGCTCTTACTTTAACCTTTCTAATCTCTTCTACAAAAATTATCAAAAGAGCCCAGGCAAAAATAATTAGCCATTCTTTCACTGTTAGAGGAACCGTCCTCAGGATTTTTTGCATAAAGGGATTATACACCGCCAAAAACTGAAGACTTACCACTATGGCTGTTGCGCCCACTAAAAATTTATTAGAAAATGGATTCATCTGGAAAATAGATTTGGTTTCATGCCGACAATTCCAAGCGTTAAACCACTGAAAAACCGCCAGCATCGTTAGAGATACCGTCCAAGCTTTCGCAATGTCCACCTCATAAATTCGGCTGAAAAAATAAAGCGTGCCCACTCCCATAGAAATAGCCATCAGGAACATTCTCTTTAGCATAAGCTTGTCAATAATAGCCGTTTTCTTATATGCAGTATTCCCCAATTCTTCTTTGGGTTCCATCGCCAGTGCCACATCTAGAAATCCATCTGTCACAAGGTTGAGCCAAAGAATTTGCACCGCTAGAATAGGCAAAGGAAAGCCGAGCGCTATCGCACCTAAAAGAACCATAACTTCTCCGAGACTAGTGGAAAAAAGATAAAGAATGACTTTTTTAATAGAAATAAAAATATTGCGACCCTCTTCCACCCCGTAACTTATACTGCCGAAATTGTCATCCAAAAGAAGGATATCGGCCGCCTCCTTAGCCACTTCCGTCCCAATTTTTCCCATTCCAATCCCGATGTCAGCCGCCGTGAGGGACAAGGCATCATTAACGCCGTCGCCTGTCATAGCGATCACCTGTCCGCTAAACTGATAGGCTTTAATAATTTTAAGTTTATGTCTTGGAGTGACCCGGGCAAACACTGAAACTTTTTCAATAATTTCCGCTAATTCTTCTTCATTAAGATTGTCCAATTCTTCACCGTCTAAAATTCTGTCTCCTTGCTTGTAAATTCCAGCCTCTTGAGCAATAGCTCTGGCTGTAATTTTATGATCACCAGTTATCATAACCACCTTGATACCAGAATCTTCTACTTGGGCAACGGCTTTACGCACTTCCGCCCTGAGTGTATCTTTAATGCCAAAAAACCCTCCAAAAGTTAATTTGGAAATTTCCTTCTTATCCACTACATCAGTCTGTGTATAGCGATAAGCAAACCCAATTACTCGCAAACCTCTTTCTGACATAAGCAAAATCTTCTCCCGGAGCTCTTCTCTTCTTTTTTTGGTTATCTTTTTTGAGCCGCTAGACGTCCATTCTTTTTCTGAAAGCTTAAGAATAATTTCGGGTGAACTGGTCACCGCCATAAAATTTTCTTTTCCCGCGATGTGCAAAGAGGCATGTATCTTAGTTTCATAATCAAAAGGCAACTCATCAATGAGTGGCATTTCAGTCATAAGTTCGTCACGGTGAAAACCTATTTTTTGCGAAAGAACAGTCATAGCTCCTTCCGTCGGATCACCTGAAATTTTCCACACTTTTTTTCTTTTTTCAAAAATCAAACTAGCATTGCCCGAAAGAGAGGCTATTCTAGCCGCCATCAGAAGCTCTTCGTGATTTAGAGGATCGATTATTTTTCCTTCGAGAAAGACCTCTCCGTGAGGATCATACCCACTGCCAGCTATTTGAAAAACGCTTCTTCCAATACACACCTCCTCTATTATCAATTCATTTCTGGTGACCGTCCCGGTCTTATCCACCGCTAAAACCTTAATTTCACCAAGCACTTCCACGGCCTGTAATTTTTTCACTAAAACGTTCTTCTTACCCATCCTCCATACGCCTCCGGCCAATACGAGAGTCATGACGATAGGCAAACCTTCAGGGATAATGGAAACGGCGATTGCAATGATAGTTTTAAAAGTCTCCTTAAGTGAGTAACCGCCAAAAATCCCGTGCATTAAAATTACTATCGAAACAAATACAACAAAAATTATAACCAAAAAAGAAAGTTTGCGGATATCATTTTTGAGTGGAAATTCTGAATCAACAGTTAAGGTTTCCCTGGCTATTTCTCCCAAAAAAGTCTCCTCCCCTGTCGCAGTCACAATTGCTCTCCCATTTCCTGAGACAATAGTCGTACCTTTAAAAATGATATTGTCCTGATTTAAAACCGAAGTTTTTTGCCTGCCAATATCCTTGGCAACTTTAAATTTAGGAACGGACTCTCCGGTCAAAGCTGATTCATTAATTTCAAGCGAGTTTGATTCGATAAGTCTGGCGTCTGCCGGTACCTTATCCCCTTCGCGAAGGATAATCACGTCTCCCGAAACGAGCTCTCTATCGGACACAATAGTCTCGTTGCCATCTCTCATAACAACCGCCTTGCCTTTGATGAATTTCTTAAGTGCTAAAAAAGTATTCTGAGCTTTCCCTTCCTGAACGGTACCAACAATCGCATTAAAAAAGAGCACGAAAAAAATCACCACTGCATCAGTAAATTCTCTCATTAAAAAAACTATCAGCCCGGCCACAAGCAGAATATAGATGAGCGGACTCTTGAATTGGTGCAGAAAAATTAAAAAGTAGCTTTGTTTTTTCGCTTCAGGCAATTCATTATAGCCGTTTTCCAGAAGCCTTCTCCTTGCTTCGCGAGAAGTTAAGCCATGCTCACTCGAATTGAGATCAGCGATGACCTCTTTTATATTTTGGATAAAATATTTTTTA
This sequence comes from Candidatus Moraniibacteriota bacterium, assembly GCA_038203255.1. Taxonomy (GTDB): domain Bacteria; phylum Patescibacteriota; class Minisyncoccia; order Moranbacterales; family UBA2206; genus CAIKZD01. The sequence continues at coordinate 11,583 of JBBREE010000013.1, forward strand.
ATAAGAATTATTTCCGTTAAAAATCTTCTTATAAACTTTTTTCGCCACTATGACAACGATCCAAATTATAAGTGAAAACACAATAAGCGCCGGCAGAGTCACGATGGCAAATTTAATTAGACTGTTAACAAATACTTGCACATTATCAATCAGTTCTCCAAAAGATTTCTTTACAACTTGCCACGGACGCCAGTCGTTAGTGATGGGCGCGACTTCAATATCCTCACTCAAATTGACAGTGATAGTGGACATATCTGTTTGCGCTTCCATAAATTTTATTTTTCCTTCTAATCTATCAATCTCTCCTCGCACCCTTGCCACCTGCTGGGTAACGGCTAAAACATCACTAATTTCTCCAGCCCTGTCCAATATTTTCACAAAACTTTCTTCTTCCGCGCGCTTATTATTAACCTGGGCTTGTAAATCAGCATATTGCTCCGTCACATCTTGTCCCGCAGTTGACTCGGAGATAACTTGCGTGGCCACTTTTTTAATTTCTCCTATTGTTTCTTCAAATTTTTGCACCGGGACTTTTACAATGACACTGCCACTTTTTTGACCCTTCACCCTTTCATTAAAATTGGTGGAAAAAATTTCTCCTCCGCGGTCTTTTACGATAGTAGAAATTTCTTCAACGGCGTTTTCTGTCTTCTCTACTTTCAAGATTAGATTACCATTTTTGATTATTTTCTTATCCGCTTGTTCGGGGATACTGGAAGCACTCTCAGGACTATTTACGCCGTCCATCACCATCGGCGCCGATAAATTTTCTTGATAAGTATCTCCTCCTACCGCAACTCCCCTTGAGGAGGAAGTGTTTATATTATCCACGGAAAGACTTCCTATTTTCGACATAGGCATTTGACTTTCCCTCCCATTGCCTATAAACAAATTAAAAAATCCCAAAAATATAAAAGCACCACATATTACACCTGTAATCTTGAGCGCTTTCTTCATCTTCTCATTCAATATAATCATTGTTTTTATTTTTATTTTCTTATACTCTCATTTTAACATAAAAAGTAATGCTTCTCAATAACCCTTTCTTATCTGAATTATGCCGTTTCTCTTTTGCTACGAAAAAAACTTACCCATCTCGCCGACAAATTAACAAACATAATAATAATTAACAGAATATTAGCATAGATAAAAATGCTTCTTGCCACGCCACCTGACAAGTCAGTTCCCAAATGCAATGAGTGAAAGACTGCCAGGAGGTACAGAATAATATTTAAAAAATGGATTGCTCTCCAAGCTTTATATTTCATAAATCGTTTGAGATAGGACGTCACGATTAAAATTATCATAAGATACATCGCAAATATTCCCATCGCAATGCCGTCAGTATGGACAGGGCTCGCAAAAGGAACAGCCACATCGACCAATCTGAATTTCAAAAACTTATCAAATAAAAGCGCTCCGCCATGGATAAAGACCAAAATTAAAGCTTGCACTGAAAGCCAAGCGTGGATATTAAAAGAATCAATCGGTGCTATTATCTTTTTTAAGATCGGAGTGCGGATGCTGAGCCCTAAAAACATCACCAGATACAAAAGAATAAAGGAAATTAAACCAGTCGCTCTGGCCACGTACCATGGCCAAGCGATTTCTCTTTCCACTGGGAAAGTTTTCTCTGTTATAACTTTGGTCGCTACCGGAGAATAGCTATCCAATGGATCAGTTTTATTTAAAACTTCCGCGCCATCATAAAAACCATCCCCGTCCGAATCGGGATTTTGCGGATCAGTTTTGAAAATCTTTTTTTCTCCCAAATCTGTCAATCCATCTAAGTCACTATCCAAAATCAACTCTTTCCCATAATCCAGAGTGGGCGTATTATTCTCTTGAGAGTTGGCGCTTTTGACAAAAATAAATCCATTTAAAAGAAGAACGGCAATTGAAAAGAATATTTTAATTTTCATAAATTCACTTTAAATATTTCTTGATTATTTTTTAAAAAAATACAACTGACTTTGTTATTTTTGGCCCAAACCATTCCTTTTTCCAAGCCCATTAAAAATAGGACTTTGGCTAAAAAGTCTGCTTCTTCTGTCGCAATTGCTCTGGCTGTGACTGAGCGCAAATCAAAATCGAACTTATTAATATTTTTAGGGTTTATCAAATGATGCACTTTTTCTCCGCCCATCTCCCAGCTTCTGCGCGTATTCCCGCTGGTCGCCAAACCTTGATTGGAAATTTCCATCATCACTTCGTTTTCATCCTTCGCGCCTTCCAAAGCGATCCCCCAAGCCTCATCTCTGCCGTTTTTGCCCTTAGCGTACATATCTCCGCCGGAATCAACTAGGAAATTTTTCCAGACTCCTTTCTCCAAAAATCCAACCACCCGATCATTAATATATCCCTTGGCAATACCGGTAAAATCCATCCTTTCCCCAAACATTACCTTGTTCCCGTCTATTTTTAAATCTTCCCTTAATTCTTTTTTGAAAATTTCCGCCTCTACTTGGCCTCGTTCCTTAAAATCATTTTTTTTGAAATCCTCTCGATAACCGTTTTTTTCCAAACTGTCCAGAATTCGAGGGTCAAAAAAACCCTCACTTTTTGAATAATATTTCAAGGAACTTTCCGCTAAATGGATAATGCCCTCGCTAGCTTCATTGAAAACATTCAGCTTGGCGTTCAATTTGGAAATTTCACTTTCCGGCGTGAACCTACTTAGGATCATATTTTCTTTTTGGTAAATTTTCTCAACAGCCAAAAAAGCTTCGTCAATTCTTTCTTTCTCATCCAAGTCGGCCACGATTTGGATGGAAATGTCAGTGCCTATAGCTTTAAATTCTTTTATAAAAATATTCTTGTCCATTCTATTTTTCAAAATTATCCACAATGCCATTTCGATTGTCGTCTTTCACGATATAAATTTCCGGCGTGTCCGGATGCGGGTCATCTTTGTCTAAAATTCCATCTCCATCACTGTCTTTTAAAGTTACTGTCTCAGTGCTCTGACTGGTAGTGGTTACAGCCTGAGTATCTCCCCTTTTAATATTTCCAAACGTAAAAATAGCTACGATAAAAATCACTAGAGGTAGTTTTTTATTTTTCATATATTTTAATTTAAATCTCTTTTTAAACTAAGATGTCTTTGTTTTAGTGTCAGCCTTTTTAGTTGAAGTTGTGCTAGTGGTACTCGTAGTGTCAGGCGTTACCGTAGTTGCAGTGGTGGTGGTGTTTTGCTGCACAATATTTTTAGGTGCCATATTTAAATTCCTCAACTTATTTTCCCGGTCCAGCATAATTTTATTTTGCAATTCACTCATACGACTATCGACCGGAATAATATCTTCCTTAGTGGCACTTTCCATGGAAAAATTATTCGTCTCGCGATTTTTTATACCAATAACTACCACGACCAAAACCAGAAGATTAATCACAAAAACAGAAATCTTACAGCTATATTTTTTTAACTCCATATTTTTTTAAAAAAAAATAATTTAAAACCGATTTAGTAAATATTATAGCATTTTAAAGGACTCGAGTAAAGACTTTTTCGGGCGATTTATATGAAGAAAATCACAACTGAAAAGAGGCTCTCTCGAGCCTCTAAATGCACGAGCTTTTCAGTTTAAGCCTAGCTGGCATTAGACCTTAATTCATCCCGGGACTTCCATGTCCCATCGTGGACGAAGATGACATTGTACTCCAAAGAGAAAAACCGAGAATAACTATACCGACAAGCGCGCTGTTCCAGGCCGATCGCATAGTCATGGCCGAGAAAAACAATGGACTGATCAAAAGCCAAGCCCCTAAGATGCCATTAGTCCAACCAACCCAGGTAGCCTCCGACGAAGCCAAAAGACCCATTAGCGACACTATAACAACTAAAATACCTACTACGAAAAAGTTGCTGTATAGTCCGACACTCGCCAGAAAAGCCGAAAGTATCAACCACAAACCGGCCACTAAACCTACCCCGCTCGCGATTCTTGTTTTATTTTCCATATATATTGCACCCCCTTTCTAATGCATTTATTTCTGTGATATTACTACAATCCCGGGGTGAATTTATTATCAAACAAAAAGAAGCCTTCTCCTAGCCTCCTTTTATAATTCTATTTTATAAAAAGCTTATTCCATCTGCGTCTCTTCACCAAACCATTTTTTATATAAGATATCGTAATGCCCCGACTCGCGAAGCTTTAATATCGATAGATTTATCTTTTCCCGCAGGGGACTTTCAGATTGGAGCGCGATACTATAGCTCTGTTTTTCAAAAACATCACCCACAATTTCAAATTTTTCTTTGCCTTCATTTTCCACATAATGAATCAGCCCGGGAGCATCATAAACAACAGCATCAACCACTCCCTTATCTAGCTTGGCATAAGCTTTTTTGATGTGATCCACCACTACAACTTTAGCCCCAATAGCCTGAAGCGTCTTCACGCTAGTGGTTCGTTTAGCTGTCGCCACAATCTTTCCCGCCAAATCATTAAAATTGCTTATATCGGATTTAATTTTTTTAGTCGCGATAAAAGAAGTGAGCTCGGCGATAAAAATTCCAAAAACTGCAATCCCGATGACCATCTCAATCAGGATAATTGCTCTTCCTCCCCAAGTGTGCGGCACGAAATCACCAAAACCTACAGTCGTTATACTACTCATAACCAGCCAGAGCGACTCGAATATTCCCGGGAAAAAATTTTTGGAAAAAGTACCACTGCCTCTTTCCACAAAATACAAAAGGATGCCAAAAAGCAAAATGACAATTGTAACCAAAAGAAACTGCAACATTAAACTTTTGCCGGAAATCCAGAATGATTTCATTGTACTCCCTAAGCTTATCTTATTTCTATTTTTGGAAGTTAAAATGAGAAGACCTGAGTTAAGTGTCGGGTGCGAAAAGTCCATAATTTTTTCCCGTTCTTCGCTAATCGAGATACCTGCCAAGCCGATATCGACTTTTTTTTCTGAAACCGCCAAAAGCGTTTCGTAAAAAGATTTTTCCACAAACTCAAAATCCCACCCATTATCCCGAGCAATCATTTCCCACAATTCAATTTCAAAGCCGAAATAATTCCCCTTTTTACCCATGATGAGAGGCGGGTATTCGCTAATAGCTACAGCTAATTTGGCCATTCTTTTTTCTTAAATCTTATTATTTCAATCTTATCACGAAAATCTCAAAGCAAAAAGAGACCCTGACCATTAATTACGTAATTAATTACTTACCTCAAGTTAATCACATCTGCACGCAAACACATACGTACATATTTACGTACCTCGCCGAACCGTTTCATACCTTTACTCTTTAACCTTTAAGCTGTACAATACCCAATGGTTGAAATATGAATCATCAATATGAAACAACAAAAAACTTACCTGACTTCCCTTACATCTCTTCGTGGCATAGCCGCTATCCTGGTTATCTTGCTCCATGTTAACATTTTCTGTTTTGCATTGGCTCCCTGGGAGGGTTTTTTTGGTCGCTTCATCCAAAGGGGTTATCTCTGGGTGGATTTCTTTTTTTTGCTCTCCGGTTTCATTATGATGCATGTTTATTCAGAATCGTTTAAGGAAGGCATTAAGGGAAATTTCAAAAAATTCATGCATTCACGGTTTGCCCGCATCTATCCGCTTCATATATTTTCTTTCCTTTGCATGGTCGCTTTCTATTTCTGGTACCAAGCCAATTTCACTCTCTACCCAGCCGACTACACCAACACCTTCAACGTAAAAAGCATCTGGACCATTTTTCTTCTCATCCATTCCATGGGCGTCAATAATAACCTGAGCTGGAACAGTGCTTCATGGTCCATTTCCGTCGAATGGTGGATGTATGTCCTCTTCCCCTTTCTCCTCATCCCTTTTAGGCGCCTCACCGATTGGAAAAAGATTTTTGTTTTCTTTGGCGTCATTGCCGGCTATCTTTTCATCATCTATTACCTTTATCCGTTGTCGGCTACCAGTGGTGGCGCAAATCCTTCTAGTATAAAAGACACGTTGGACGTAACCTATAATTATGGATTTATTCGCTGTTTTTTCGGTTTTCTTTTTGGTATGCTGATTTATGAGCTTTATCGAGTCGGTTGGGGCCGGAAATATTTGAATAAAGATATTACCTGGCTTCTAACCGTGATACTTGTCGTAATGGCCATGGCTTTCCCCGTGCCCGATTTTGTTCCAATTGTCGTTTTTGGTTCTATAATTTTAGTAAGTGTCTACACTGAAGGCGTCGGCAAACGCTTTCTCAATCTTAAACCGCTTATTTATTTGGGAGATATCTCTTATTCAATTTATCTTATGCATCTGCCGATTATGTTTTTCCTTTTCAATTATCTCAAGATAAAAAAATTCCACTGGATAAAATTGGAAAGCCCAAGCTTCCCGGAAGCGTGGCTCTACACTTCAATCTATCTGGTCATCGTCATTTTTGTTTCCACCCTAACGTATCGCCTGGTCGAAGTGCCAATGCGACATAAATTGCAACCTACCAAAAAAATATGAAAAAAAGACCCAGTGATGGGTCTTTTTCGAAAACATTTTCTATTTCACATATTGGATTATCAATTTTTTCCATTCCGCATATCCGTGAGAATTAAGATGCAACCCGTCTTTGCCATACGCCGTATATAGCACATCATTCGCTCCGCAAAAATATGGATAGAGGTCTATAAAGAAAATTTCATTTCCATCCGCCAATGATTTTATCTGGCTATTTAGATCAATTATTTTTTGACCCTCAACAGTTCCAAACCTTGCGCCGGCAAGACTATTATCCATCGGCAAGACACTCTCCATATATATCGTCGTACCAGGCGACTTTAATTTTATCTCGCTTATTATTTTTTCATAGTTAGCAAAAACATAAGGCACATCTTCCTTCCTCAGTAAGTCATTAATCCCAATCATTAAAAATAATTTTTGCGGTTTAGCGCTGATGGCCGAGTCGAGCCTTCCCAAGATATCCTCAGTTGTATTGCCACTTATTCCGGCATTGGCAATGTCATTTACTTCAAACAAAACGCCCCAGTCTTCTTGAAAAGTGATACTGTCTCCCAGAAAGATAATTTTGCTCGCGGCGTCCGCAGAGGGTTTTCCGAATCCGGCGCGTGACAGGATATCTTGCCAAACGGTTTGGGGTTTTTGATAGCTAAAACGAACCGAAAAATTAACAGCTGTCGCAAAAAGAATAATTACTACGGCCAAGACTGAGTTTGCTATAACTATTTTTATATTTTTATTAATCTTTTTTGTTTTCATCTTTTTATTTTACCACAAAAGCTCCTCCCATCCCAAAAATCGCATACTTTTATTTTTTCAAATAATATTCCAAAGTATAAATCCAGTCTTCATCATTGCCTTCTCCTTGATTTTTAGCTTCATTTTTTTGTTTCAAAAGCCAACTGAGATATCCTGGATCAATGCTCGCCACTTCCGCCACATTTTTCCCCAAATATTTTCCAAAAGGAAATTTTTTCATCAGTATTGGGAGAGCGGAAATGCGGATCATCTCATCGATCGCCGTACTTTCTTCACCGGATTCAGAAATCATCTTTTGAAACAATCTTTCAAAAAGTTTTTCTAAAACCTTGACGTCCCCGAGAGCACTATGTGGAACAACATCTTCCACGTTCAAATCCAGAAAATACCTTAGATATTGCAAAGCATATTTGGGAATTTTCCCTTCCGGGTCCAGATGATGAGCAATTTTCAAGGTGTCGATCATTTTCCCAACCTCTATGCCTTCTTTTTTCAGCATCTCAGCGTCAAACTGCGCGTTATGCGCCACCAATACAACTTCCCCGGAAAAAATATCGGCCAGTTTTTTTTGCATTTCAGATCCAATAAAAATTTCCTTATCCGCCACCATTTGCTCGGTGATATGTGTCACCGCCATGGCTTCAATTTGAATGGGTACCGGCGGTTTAAAAAGGGCCTCTACCTCCTCTCCTCCAAATCGATACGCCACCTGACACAATCTATCTTCTTGACCTTTGCCAGTGGTTTCCGTATCTAAAAAAATTAAATTATTTTTATCCATATTTTTTTCAGAATTATTTTTATTAAAAAAGACGTACGTAATACTTTACGTACCTCCATCTTACTTCAAAATTACTCTTCCGTAAACCCAATCTTTTTCACCTCCTTATCTAAGGTGCCAGCTTGGTACCTTAGAATTTCAGATTCCTTTTCATTGTTAATAAGCTTTCACAACCCAAGTGTCTGCGGATAACTAAATTAATCGCATCCGTACGCAAGCACGTACGTACATATTTACGTACCTCCATTTTCAAATTTCGATCCGCTCAAGTCTCCGTTATTATTATATCCCACATTTTCCCAAAAACCTTTATAATTAGTGTTGTCCGAAAGTTCAATTTTGGTGATCCATTTAATCCACTTGTATCCCCACTTTTGCTCGGCCACTAACTGAAATGGAAATCCCCGTTCCGCTCCGGTCGTGATAGAGGGCCAGGTTAGAAGCGGAAACATAATCATAAACAAACAAAAAATATCTTTGTATCTCCGGCAACCTGACCACGCCTGTCACAAAAGAAACCAGAAACGAAACCAGCATCAAAATGATAACAGATCTTTTGAAAATTTTCACTGAATTTCAATTAGGTGATTGATTAAGTAAAACATTACGCACCCCTATTTTACGCCCTAATCATCAATTTGGCAAAACCAAGAAAGTCTCTGGAATACTGTGTGGTAAATAAAAATAGCTCCCTAGGGAGCTATTTTACCAAATACGCAATTGTAAAAGATGCCTGGCCCAATTTTTTCACATAATATTTCTCCCCTGCACAAGGCGGACGACAACTATGATGAGCGCTATGACAAGGAGGATATGAATCAATCCACCGAAAGTGTAAGAAGTGATAAAACCCAAAAACCACAAAATGAATAAAATCAAAATTATTGTCCACATATATTTATTCTTAAATTAATTAACTATATATAAATTTATTTATTTTTTTAGTATCTATGACTCTCGCGAGGGAAAATCTGTAAAAGAAGGTATCCAACAAAACTATAGATGATAAGAGCGATGAGGGTGGGGAAATCTATTACGAAACCAGCAAATTTCCAGTTAGGAATAATCCCGCCAAAGGGAGCTACTAGTTGGGCTGTCGTACCATATAGCCAACTCACGAAAGGCACTTTAGAGCTAACTGATAGAAATTCAAAGACAAACCTAATAAGAAGTAATATCTCAACTATTCCAAATATGAGATTAATTATGGTTCGTATGATCCTAAACATAAATTTATTTTAAATTTTATTTATATTATCGATCTTGGATATTTAATTTTTCAGATGCTTCATTTTTTGAAACTGGCTTACTGATAATAATAATTTTGATAATCGCCCAAGCAATTAAGAAATAAACTCCCATAGATAAAATAGTTGTCCATTCAAAAACGCTTCCTTTTACTTGGCTAACTGAAAAAACAGCTTGAAAAGGTGCTACAAAAATAGAGGTCACGCCGTAAACAAATTGAGTAAATCCAGCCAAAGGATTGGCTGCAAAAAGCTTAAGTAAAAAACGAAAAACTAATAGTACCTCTAAAAATAAAAGTAAAAACCAAACAATACGCGTTCCTTTGTAGAGATATTTAACACTCTCACTCTTCTCTACCCTTGGTTCCTGTAATGATTGTGGTGATTGATTATAATTATCTATATATTTTTACCGATTCTGCAAAAAACTTAAAGTTTCTTTAAAAACAGAATAGGAATAAACTTTCTACCTCCAATCATAATCATAGTTATGAGCCAACAACAATATATATTCCCCATTAGGCTCTATTTTTTGTCTCACCCACAACGGTTATTATATAATTACATTATACCACTACTAGCAAGTCTTTACAAGTTTATAGACTATAAGCGAATCAATTTTTTCAAATTTATTAACACTGATTTTTTTTAATATCTGAAACTTTTTAAAATAAACAAAATAAATTTAAAAAATTATTCCAAGATATTTAATTCTGAAATAGATTTAATATTAATCTCCGTTTTATTATCATTCAAATAAATCAGCAAACCTGGGTTTGCCTCAAAATTTACATAAGGATGATAAGAGTCTTTACTAATGATTAGTGGTCTTAAATTTTCTGGAAGCTTAGAAAGGAAGCTATCTTGCAATTTCGCCACTTGAGTCATCCTTTCATTTTCATCATCGCTCAAAGCTATTTCGTGATAAGCATCATCACGCGCCCATAGCTCCACCATTATATTCATTCTTTCTCCGGACTCAAGTCTGTCGAGCATCTTTTTATTTTGTGATTCTGTTGATTTTAAATAGCTATCGCTTTGCGTGATAGTCTTTCCCGTATAAGCAATATTAGCATCATCGAGATAATTGTCATCAGTGAAACTTTCTGAAGTTAACATTTGATATTCTCCTTTTTCTAAATCAGACGTGTCTTTAAGTGCCATAAAATAATCATCTTTATTTAATCCTACGTAACCATAAAACATCTTGTATAAATCTCCCGCATCATTTTTTAAAATTAAATAATGTGAAAGACTGTTACCAGAATCTATCGTTGAGATTCCGTGTTTTTTACTAGCAATTACGCCTACTACAGTAAACTCCATCCCCTTCTTTAATTTTTCAATTTTTAAACCCCTATTTGTAAAGTAGTTCCTTCCAATGGTTATATTATTGATACTCTCTTGATTGATTATTTGCTTATCAATCTTATTAAATTCTGTCAAACAAGAGGTGTCGATATCTTGCCCAATAGCCGCATACGCATCTTTGGCTACTATAAGTTTCTTGCCTTCCAATCCGACTGGTACCGGGAAACTTTTCTCGGTATAAATACAACTTCTGGTAAGCGAGCCATAATAAACAAATCTACCCAGAGCAAAAATAAATATACCCAAAAATACAATTGAAATAATGATAGTTTTCTTCATTTTATTTTTTTAAAAAATAATAATTACATTTCAAAGAAATACTTCTTAATTTCCAGTATAAATATCAGCATTACCGATACTTGTTAAGTGTTCTGGATCGAAATTTATTCCTTCATCTGATTTTTTAAGAAATAACTTAATGGCGATATGATGAATCTGCCTTGGATTTACCTTGGGGTCAAATATTTTATCCAACTGATCTCTTGCTATAATCCAACTAAAAGATTTTTTCTGATCCTTGATAACAATTTCTTCGCTAGCCAACAACCCGAGAGTATCCCAATCTTCCAGCGGAACATCTGAATGAATAATCCTAAAGTCATATTCTCCAAAAAGAGAGCCCTTCACAGTCACGCTAATTTTCCAGCTATCAGCTGAAATTTTTTCTACTTTATTTTCTGAATTTATTATTTCAAAAGCACCCTCTGCGGTTTTTTTAAACTGATCTACGTCTTTCTGTGCAGACGACAAACTCTCCTGAATTTTTTTAACTTCATCAAGACAAGACTTTTCAGATACACTTGATCCATTATAAATAAAAGATCTTCGTTGAATTACTTTTTTGCAAAAAATATTATTAGTGGTACGTCTAGCTAAATCCTGATAACAACGTGATTTGTAATAATAAGTTTTTCCTCCCATGGGTATCCCAAAAGCCCCATCAGTTAAACCTTTAACATAAGAGAATCGAGACATATTCTTACATACCTTTTCAAATTCTTCATCAGAATAACTATATTCTAGATTAAGAGCATCGATATCTTTTTTTACAAAAGTGTTGGAAATTGTATATTTTAAAAAGATTACATATAAAAAAATAAAACCAGTAATGGACAATACCACCCAAATAATTTTTTTCATTTTTATATTTATCAATTTTTATATTTCAATCTTATCACAAAAAGTTCCAAATGTAAAGAGGAAATGAAAATGTCCGCTTTTGCGGGAAATGAAAATGTCCGGTTTGGACATTTTTTTAATGATTAGCGTATTGAAACTTTCTCCAAGGATGATCGGAGGCAGGTACCCTTGATAAAGGTTTTACTAAAACCCAAGGACTGGATTTTTTAGATACTTTTAGTGGTTTCTCTGGGAGTTGTTTGTAATTTAAATATTTACCTCTTAATTTAAAATAAATTGTTCCATCAAATCTTTCTTCGACAGTAACAGCTTCTTTGGGAAACATTGCCACTGCTTGAGTTTCTTCTAGCTGATACCATTTATTCTTGTAGCTGATGGTGTAATCATTTCGAATTGTTCGTTCATATTGTCGAGAAAATATGGAAGGTAATTTGTTCTTTTCTTGTTGAGCAATTTTCTTGTGTAGATTGGCATTTGATCTGGGAATTACACGAAACTTAGCATTGAATTTAGGAATAAATACTTTTAACAGAAATTCATTGGCTTTAGGTATAGTGGATATTTTGTTTAAACGTAATTCCTTAATTAATCTATCTTGTAATGTTTTAAAGAGTCTTTCTACTCGGCCTTTAGC
>JBBREE010000014.1:0-23530 GCA_038203255.1 Candidatus Moraniibacteriota bacterium
CTAACTTCCAGTTGTGTGTGAACATATAAACAAAAAGGATTATTTGAGATAAATAGAGCGCAACGACAATAATCATCCAAGGATTTTTGAGGGTTAACCAAAAACTCCCTGGTACGATTGATTTTTTTATAAGTCCATCCGCGATTCCAACAGACATACCAGCTAAAACAATTACTAAAATACTAAAGGGATTAAACATAATATATGATTTTTAATCTTTGGAAAATCGATTTAAAAGGAACACCATTACGAAAGATGCCACGCAAATACCAACCAGGTTTAAAACAGATATAGCCATACTCGTATAAAGTAGTGCCAAATCTCCACGAGCGATACTAATACCTATCATTACTAAGGGTGGGATTAAAGCCACAGAAATAGCCACACCAGTAATCGATTCCATCATTCCAGGCCAAAAATAAATAAATGTTCCGCCTAGGCCAGTGAAAAAAGCTGCTAAAAAATAATGCACCGGCAAAGCCGAAAGTCTTTCGGTGATCTCAGACTTATAGGCTACAGGTGAAATAATATTGATAATTATTGAAATACTAACAGCAATAACAATCCCGACGAAAAGCGCTCTCAGACCATTGAAAAAGGCCTCCTTATCTTTCCAGAAAAGAGAAGCTCCAATTAAGATCGGGGAGCACAAAAGTGGATAAATAACCATCGCCCCAATAATCACGGAGGGGCTATTCATTTCAAATCCAATAGTACAAATAGCGGCAGCAATTGCAGTAAGAAAAAGATAATCCACGTCTATATTGCCTCGCTCGACAAGCTCGAGATAAGATTTCTTAATATGTTTTTTTGATATCGAATCTTTTTTATACTTCATAGTCTAATTTAAAAAAATACCTTACCTTAAAATTATACCATAGTCTAAACTTAATTTATAGATACTACAACCGCCAGCTCAAGGGCTGGCGGATGTATTTCAGAGCTGTCTTGATTTTTATTTGCGAGACTTTCCATATGCGTCAGCAGCTTTAATCGCAGCAAAAACTGATTCTGCTGTAATTGGAACGAGTTCGTTATATATCGTTTCGCCTTCGGCACAAGCTCTTTGTGCGACTTTCATTAAGTCCTCATCGGTTGGATTTTCAAGACCAACCTGAGCTAAGGTTGTAGGCAAACCAATTGATTCACAAAAATCATATACTTCATTGATAAAATCAGCTGGTTTGTCTGTTAAAAACAATGACGAAACAACTCCGATAGAAACCTTTTCTCCATGAAAATATTTATGAGTTTCTTCAAGTACGGTAAGTCCATTGTGTATAGCATGACAAGAAGCAATACCACCACTTTCAAATCCCAATCCGCTCAGTAAAGTGTTGGCTTCTACAATTCTTTCAAAGGCAGGAGTTACCACTTTTGTTTCATTGGAAATTTTTGCGGCCACGCCGTATTCAAGTAAGGTGTCGTAGCAAAGTTTTGCTAGGGCATAGGCAGTCATCGATCCCTTTTCCCCGGCAAAATTATTAGCATATTTCGTTTGGCAAGATTTTGCTTCAAGCCAAGTGGAAAGAGCGTCCCCCATTCCGGAGACTAAAAATCTTACTGGTGAATTGGCAACAACCGATGTGTCAACCAAAACACAATTTGGATTGGTTGGTAAAAAAAGATATCTGTCCACCACGCCTTCGTCTGTATAAATTACAGATAAGGCACTGCATGGCGCATCTGTGGATGCAATAGTTGGTGCAACAATAACGGGTAATTTTAAATTAAAAGCCGCTGCCTTTGCAGTATCAATAGTTTTTCCACCACCAATTGCGACAATCACTTCGCTACCTTCTTTTTTAACAAGATCAATAATTCTATTAATTTCCTTGTCGCTACATTCACCATTAAATTTTTCAAAAACGATATCTATTTCTTTTTTAATCTCTTCCTCATAGCCAGGAACGATTGATTCGATTGCGAAAGGGTCGCACACGGCAAAAGCTTTTTTGCCGAAACGAGAGGCTTCTTTTCCTAACCGACCTAATGCTCCGCTTCCCTGGATATATCTCCCTGGGAAAATACTTGCTTGGATCATATTTTTTTGTTTTTAAAAATTAGCAATAAAAAAAAGGGGGGTCACCCACTCCTTGATTAACTAATTGTAGCATAGAATTTAGTATTTGTCGATACCAAAAAAATCCTCAGAAAAAGCTTTTTTTCTTTAATAGATTTGCAAACAAAAAAAGCCGGGAATAAATCCCGGCTTTTATAAAGTTATCTTACTATAGTATAAGTGGAGATTTTTGATTTTCTTCCACTTAATTCATTGACTGCATACCAAGCATACGTACCCACAGACTTATTCACGTTATACGTGAGAATAAAATTCCCCTTATTGTCAGTTTTCACCACGGTTGGCGAGTAATAGGAGCCGTCTGCCTTTGTAAAATATACCAGAACATTTGCATTTTTCTTAAATCCTTTTCCTTTTTGAGTGAGAATATCTCCGAACTTAACATTATCTTGCGAAGTCTCCAGTTTATTTTTAACAACCGGTTTATAATAGATAGTCTGGGAAAGAGTCTTAGATTCGTTTCCTGACCCATCTTTAAATTTAACATAGAACTTTACCTTCCCTGATTTTTCCCTTTCCAGGTTCAGTTTTATACTATCATCAATCTTCTCCCAACGAGCATGACCGAAATCATCATTTCTAGAAATCTTAAAATAAGTCACCTGATTATCAACATCTTCAAATTTTAATGTAACTTTTTTCTTGGTAGTTGTTTTTTTACCGGTCAGATCTCCGTTTTTTATCTTTAAATCTATTTTCCCGAAATCAGCTCCAGTTTCTGAATTATTATCAGAAATTCCATAGCTATAACCATAGCCATAGGTAACGCTAATTAGGTTTTCATTTGTAGCCAACGAGACCAAAGACATACCAATGGTAATCGCTAAAAAGGCAGCTATAAATTTTGACGAGACATTTTCTTTCACCATACTTTCTCAATTAAAAAATTAACTGTAAAGTTTAGCAAAAAAAGACATTTCTGTCAAGAGTTCTCTTTTAGACCTAGTATTGGGAGCTTATAAATATAAACATAATCTCCAGAGGAATCATTAAAAATAGAAACTTCCGGATAAAAATTTTCTCTAACATATTCTACTAGTCTCGAATCTGCCATGCCTACCGCCATAGAATCTAAAAGAATATAAACATTCCCAACCTTTCTTAAAGCATTAATCTTTCCAAACGATGAAATGGCCGGTGCGCCTGAATAATATTCTACTTGCCCCGATGTGATTGAGTAATCATCCTGCCTTCCTGTATAAGAAATAGCCAACGCGTAAGAAGAGCGCTTAAGATAAATTCTGTCCATGTAGGGATAGGGAGAAATCAAAGTATCATTAACCGCTAAGTTTTCCCGCAGATATTGATAAGCTGTGCGAAAATCCGGTTGTGGGGTATATTTTTCCAGCGCAAATTGCTTATTAGGAATAAACAATAAATTTTTCACACCTAGCCCGTCCCCCAAAACGACGAGTAGCACCACGATAAAAATTGCCAGGCGTTTCCCTTTTTCCTTTTGCCAAAAAAGACTCGTGGCGTAAGCAGCATAAAGAAAAATGATGCTACTTAAAACAAAAACATATCTTTTCTGATCAACTTCAATGAAAAAAGAAAAGAGCGCGAGATTGGAAAAAAAGTAGCTAAGGATAAAACAATGAATACTACGAGAATGTTTATCGTATCTCATGGCGACAAAAGCACCCATAATTGCTAGAGCAAAAAACAATCCATAATACATCCAAAAATATCCGACAACGTAGAAAGCCAGATAATTATTGAACGTAAGAGCGAAATCAGTTCTTAAATAATATGCCACCGGCAAAACAAAAAACAGACAGAGAAATGAGAAAACAGAGGCAAGTTTATATTTTTTCTTCGATAAGAAGTACACGATAAGAGAAGGAAAAACAAGTATCGCCGATATCTTATTTAAAAAACCAAAAAGAGAAAATATTATCAAAAAAATTAAATTCTTTTTACTTTCTTTTTCATGGTATTTAATTAAGAAAAAAAGAACTGCCAAAAACAAAAACTCAGCTAAAATATAGGCGCGCACTTGTCGACTCCAGGCAATTTGCCAATAGGAAAAAGATAGGAAAAAAGCCGTGATCATTCCGATGTTGCGGTCCCATAATTTCTTAGCGATAGCATAGGCTAAAACAATAGACGCCGTTCCAAATAAAACAGATACAAATCTAAGCGCCACGACAGAATCTCCAAAAATCCATTGTATAGGCACTAAGAGGTATGGCAATAACAAATCACGGCTTAAATATTTTCCGGAATCCAAAAGAGGAAGAAAATGATGTGCAATTGCGTTTGTTTCTGTTATAGTAAATCCTTCATCTATCCACAAACTATCGCCCTCAAGATGATATACTCTTAAGAAAAATCCAACCAGGATGATAAGAATCAAAAGGATATATTCCTTTTTTATATATTTAAATATTTTTATTTTTTCCCATTTCTCAACCATACTTTAATTATACAAGAATTCTTTTATTTTTGAAAAAGCTTTTTTAATTTTACGTAACATCTTCAATAATTTTTCCATCTTTCAGCCAAACAACACGATCCACATATTTTTTATCTTCAGGTTCGTGTGTTACTACGAGGATAGTTTGTCTTAATTCTTTATTAAGCTTCTGAAAAAGTTTAAAAATAATTTCCGATGAAACAGTATCGAGATTAGCGGTTGGCTCATCAGCAAACAGCACTTTCGGATTATTTATCAAAGCTCTCGCAATCGCAACTCGCTGTTGTTCCCCCCCAGACATCTCACTTGGATAGTGATCCATTCTGTCCCCCAAGCCGACTATATCCAAAAAATATGCCGTGCGTTCCTTAGCTTTATAATCTCCTAGAGCCATAGCTGGAAAATAAACATTTTCAAATGCCGTAAATTCAGCAATAAGCGCATATTCTTGAAAAACATACCCCAAATGTTGAAGTCTAAATCTAGTTCTTTTTGCATCAGATAAGGCCAACACATCTATATTATTAATAACAACATTTCCTGTCGTTGGTATATCGAGTAAACCTAGTTGATGTAAAAGAGTAGATTTACCAGAGCCACTTCTGCCCATTAAGGCGACAAATTCCCCTTTGGCAATTTCAAGCGAAACGTCTTTGAGCGCTAATGTTGGAACTTTACCAGGATATGTTTTTACAAGATTTTTTACTTTAATCATAAATTTACTCTTAGCCCCAAATTGATTTAAGAATATCTTCTCGGGCGACTATTTTAGCAGGGATAAAGCCCGCTAAAATTCCTGAAATTATAAGACTACTAATGTTGATAAAAATTCCTACCGAAGTATAAACTAAACTCGCGTTACCAAACGGCATTAGGATCGGACGCAGCGCAAGAAATGGAATAACTAGCCAAAATATTATCCCCAACCCAAAGATGACGCCCCAGATAGCATAGAAAAGTGATTGAATAATATATGATAATTCTATAATACTTTCTTTTATCCCAATGGCTTTCAAAATGCCAATCTGTCGGCGTTTACTAACAGCATTCACATAAATCATAACAAAAATTGTTATAGCCGCTACGAGAATACTAATTGCACTCACGATAAGTGCAATGATATCGAAAGCAGAGACGAGTATTCCGACAGTGGATAATCGAACAGTATATTTTTCAACCTTAAGTTCAGGGAATATTGTTTCGATCCGCTGGATATATTCGTCCAGCGTATTCTTGGCTAAATCAACTCTTACCATAATTTCGGAGGCGTTATCATATGTTGAAAGTACTGCTTCTGCCTCTTTGGCAGAAACAAAAGCTGTGCCACCTATCCCTCCTATGGTAACTTTAAATATTCCTTTGACAGTGTACGTTCGTGTTATGCCATTAGCATAATTTATTTGCACCTTATCACCAACTTTAGCGCCACCAAGATCCGTAGTTTGCTTCGTGCCAAAACCACCTGCAAGATTTGCCCCCAAAATTATCTCATCCTTAATTAAGTTATCTGGGAACTCTCCAGAAACCATGTTTTCCTGCACCATCAAAACATCTTTTTCCTCTGATTGCGTCACCCCTATTATTGGTGCCGAAACGGATTTAATTTTCCCATTATTTTCTCGATCATATGAAATAGAGCCCCCTAACTGGTAGTGGCTAGAAGTTGCAACAATTCCTGGAATTGTTTGTATTTGTGCACGCACACTTTTTTGTTCAGGAATAAAATCCTTACGCGTCGGTTCTTCTTGTGGCATCACGATGATATGAGCCGTTGAAGTATCAACCATAGAAC
Source organism: Candidatus Moraniibacteriota bacterium (assembly GCA_038203255.1). Classification (GTDB taxonomy): domain Bacteria; phylum Patescibacteriota; class Minisyncoccia; order Moranbacterales; family UBA2206; genus CAIKZD01. Next base: position 6,292 of record JBBREE010000014.1, read on the forward strand.
GCATAATCCCATCCGAAAATCCAGAAAGAAACCCAGAGACAAACATCAAATTAAAAAAAGACAACGATAAAATAAAAACGATAAGTGCCACCGTAGATTTGTGTCCCTTAATAATAGTTTTATAAGCGATAAAGAACGCTGTTTTTATATCAGTCGCGTTCATATCTATTTTTTGTTACCGAGAATTATCTGCTCACCTTGTGAAAGTCCGGAAGTAATTTCAATCATGCCAACATCATTTTTTAAACCAGTTGTTACTTCTTTTTCCACTACCAACTTTCCCTCCAAGACTTGAATTATTTTCTTACCGTCCTTTTTTTGTATTGCGCTCACTGGCACAAAAAGAGTATTCTCAGAAATATCTGTTTTGATCCAGACATTAGCGGTCATACCCGATTTAATCCTTTCATCATCTTTTTCCAAAACCACTGTTGTTTTGTAATAGATAGTGCCTCCCTTTACTGTCCCAGCTGAATCAATTTCTGTCACCTTACCTACCCATTCTGTTGCATCATCAAATGCATCGAGCTTTATTTTTACCACCTGCCCGATTTTCACATTTGCAATCGTCGTTTCTGGAATGTCCACGTCAATTTGCAGCTTGCCCATTGAAGCAACTGACACAATGACTGTTTCTGGTTTCGCGATTTCACCAACCTCACTATTGCTGGAGATAATACTCCCATCGATAGGTGCAACAAGAACCATTTCTTTTATTTTCATCATTTGCACTTCAACCTCCGCGAATGCTTGCTCGACTATGGCCTTTTGGGCTTTGAGGTCATATTTGTCATCGTGATTAGGCACATTGTTTTCCTCTAAGGATCTTAGCTTATATTTTTGAGTTTTGAGCACCGCCTCAGATTGTTTTAACTGACTAAGGAGCAAGCTAGAATCCTGCTTAGCTAGAATTTCTCCCGCCACAACTTTTTTTCCCAGTTCAGCATTTAACAAGATTATTTTCCCACTATTTTTAAATTGCAGGTTCACAGTAGTTAGTGAGACTGCTTTGCCAGTAGCTGATACTTCCTGAGCAATATCACCTCTTTGAACTGCTGCCATTTCATATGGTGATTGATTGGCGTTGCGAATATAGCGCCAACCGATTATTCCACCAATTAAAATAACAGATGCCACAATGGTTGAAGTCCATTTTTTACTCATACATTTATTTATTCACTCTTTATTTAATTTAATTTTCGTTTTTAAAATGTTTATTATAAAAAATAACCATATTATTTATCATTTTTTTTCTTTGAATAACTGTCTCAAGCCAAGCGTTAAGATATTCTTTTCCTTTTGGAGTTACGCTATATATTCGCTTAGCGGGGCCGTGTTCATTTTCTTTCCATATAGATTTTAACAAGCCATCTTTTTCCATTCTTCGCAAAAGCGTATATGCTGTGCCAGTTTTAATAATGATCTGATTATATGTAATTTTTTCAATGTTTTTAATAATCTCATATCCATAAGATTGTTTTTCAAAAATAACTCTCAGGAGTAAAAATTGCATCCATCTTATTTCCGGATGACCGCATTCTGTTTTTGAAATATGTTTTCTTCCCATATATAACAATGTTACATAATAAGCAATTCTGTGTCAAGCGTTTATTCTTCTATTATATTTAACCTGTATTTAGACGAGAGGCTGATTTTATCAGTACGCAAATTATTGGAGAAAGAAAAAAACAAACTTTCACCAAAAGTGGGCAAAATTCTTTTTACAAAAAGATCGAAATTAATCTTAAAAACAACTCAAACAAAAACAAAAAACTCCCCTAAGGGAGTTTTTTGTTTTTTGAGCGAGCTAGTTAATACGGCGAGAACCGAGTTCATAGGTAAGAACACTTGATTTTAGTTACACGGAAGAATATTCCAGTTCTTCCAAGTCATTGTCTGTTATAGCTAGTTGTTCCAATACCCAAAGATGCCTGAGATTACTTGGGTCGTATTTTCCAACTGTAAATCTTTTAACTTCTTCTGGATTATTTTTAACAACATCCCATACCCCAATATTTCCTTCTCTATAAACTATATCCCTTGTCAGGCAAACACCGGGAGAATTGCACGTTGTGCCACGAAAAGTTCTAACGCATCTATTCCAAGCAGTGTTCTCAGCATATGCTCTTGCATCAGATTCTTCCTTTTTTGAATTTATAAAATAATAATCTTTTAATATTTCATAAACCTCCCTAAAGTCCCGCTTTTTTCCATCTATTCCCATAGCTAAAGCAATAGCCAGATGCCCAGCAAGCCCAGCAAAATCAGTTGCTTCTGAGATTTCTTGTTCCTTAAAAGTAGCAATGCCCTCTTCGCCTTTCAGATACCTATCCAGCCCTAATCCTAGAATCTTTAACTTAGTTCTCTCCCCATTTTCTCTTCTTAAGACATGCGTACCTATCTCGTGTTCAATTAACGCAAATAGGTTGCATTCCTTCATTTTTCTATTTAATGGAACTTTAACATTTTTATTTTCTTGACTAACGCTTACGGCAGCGCCTTTTCCAGTGACTATAACATTCCAACCAGATAATTTATATTTTTCCAGAGCTTGCTCAAAAGCAGATTTTATTTCATCTGTATTATATTCAATATCTGCAAAATTTTTTGACTTTATATTTTCTCGCATGAAACCTTTCAGTTCAGTTATCTCGGGTTTTTCTGTATGAACAATGCCTTCCAATTCTTCCGAGAGTCTCTGCGCTGCAATACGGATATTTTCATTTGGATCATTTATTTTACTACTGATGATCATTTTTATCTGACCAATAGTATAATCGAAAATTTCTTTTTTTGGTTTTCCGTAAATAAATTTAGAATAGCGAAGAAATCTTCCGTCATTTCCATTCCTCGTTTCTTTAAGCATTCGTAATTCAGCAATTTTTTCATTTATTTTCCAACGATAAACTTGCCTGACTGTTTTATTGCCTTCTTGGTCTAATATTTCCCTCTTCAGCTGTAATAAATCTTGTTCTCTTTGCGCAATATTCATTTTTTCCAAATCAGGATAATCAAGTGTCGGATTTTTGCACTTTCCTTGAATAAATTCGTTTTTTTGGTTCTCTCTATTTGTCTTTTCTCCGCCTAAATATTCATAGTCTTCAAAAGAACCACAACCGCTGAACCGTTCGTACCACTTATCATCAAGCGCTTCTTTTTCTTTGTTTGGCATCGATTGTTTAAACTCAAATGACATAAAAATTATTTAATTTAATTTCGTTAAAAGATAATAATTTCATTATATCAGATTTTATAAATATAATCATTGATGCAATTGCGCATAAAACAATGCGACTAGAACCAAATAAATAAGTCATTCCTTGGAAATAAAAAACAAGAATAAATTCTTTCAACGAAAAAAGGCTTGAAAAAGCCCCTAATTCGAGATGGTAATTCTTATCAGCGCTTAAATTAAAAAATGTTTTATTCAAAACAAAAATTAACACTTGAGCGGGTAACGGGAGTCGAACCCGTATCTCATCCTTGGCAAGGACGTATAATAGCCGCTATACGATACCCGCGAAATAAAATTCATTTGTGCCGGGTCCCAGGATTGAACTGGGGACACAAGGATTTTCAGTCCTCTGCTCTACCACTGAGCTAACCCGGCCTGATTAAACGTGGACCCTATAGGACTCGAACCTATGACATCCTCGGTGTAAACGAGGCGCTCTAGCCAACTGAGCTAAGGATCCTTGCTTGGTGCGGACGAGAGGACTTGAACCTCCAAGGGATTGCTCCCACAAGCACCTCAAGCTTGCGCGTATACCAAATTCCGCCACGTCCGCCCGCCTCTTTCCTCTTCCTCTAAAAATATACACTATCAAAAATCTCAACCCTGAAAATTCTTCAGAAACCTTATTTGGATTCTTTCTTTTCTTTCTTTTCTTTCTTTTCTGCCACAACTTCAGGTTTTTTCACTTCCTTCTTTTCCTCTTCAGCCCGCATTTCCGCTTCTGCGATAACTATTTCTTCTTCGCTCAATTTTTCTTCCACAACAGCCTTCGCTTCTTCGGTTTTGGCAAAGTCTTTAATATCCTTATATTTCATACGACTTTGTTTCGGAGTCAAATCTCGCACATAGTAAAGTTTCGCTCTTCTGACTTTGGCTCTTTTCATCAGTTCAATTTTCTGAACATTCTTAGACAAAACCGGCACAATCATTTCCACTCCCACGCTGTGGGAAACTTTTCGCACAGTCAGAGTCGGAGAAGAGCTTTGACGACCTTTAATAGCAATTATCAAACCTTCAAAAATCTGCACCCTTTCTTTGGCGCCTTCTTTAATCTTAAGATGAACTTTGACAATGTCTCCTGCATAAAGATCCTGCACCGCTTGTCCCCTCATCTCCTTGTTGAAATCAATAACTTGCTGTTTCATAGTTTTTATTATAACAATAATTATCTAAATAAAAAAGTCTCAATATTTTGAGCATTTTTCTCGTTTCTTCGCTCGCTTTTTTAGCTTTTCTATATTAGCCCTTTATTCAGCTTTCGTCAACCCCGCGAAGTAAGGTTTCCTAAAAACAACAGAAAATGGTCAACTTAAGGCAAAAGCTCTTTCCTACCCAAAAATTCCTGGAAATCATCCGGCAACGGTGCTTCGAATTCATATTTTTGACCATCCAATTCAAATTTCAAATTTTTAGCATGCAACATTAATCTTTTTGCTTCCACATTTTTCGGCGTGTCTTTTTTAGTATATTTTTCGTCTCCCAAAATTGGATGCCCAAGTGAAGACAAATGTACCCTAATCTGATGGGTGCGACCAGTCTTAGGGGAAGCTTCCACGAGAGAAAATTCGCCCGCAGATTTTAAAGTTTCATATTCAGTCACAGCCGAACGAATTTTAGTCTTGGTTTTTGTAACTGCGATGATTTGCTTTTTATAATTAGCCGCACGCGCCATTGGAGCATCAATCGTACCACTTTTTGGAGGCGTGCCAAAAACGACCGCCCAATATTTTTTCTCAATTTCCCTATTTTTAAATTTTTCTTTCAACGCCAAAAATGTTTTTTGGTTTCTCGCAACAAGCATCACCCCGCTTGTCCCTTGATCCAGTCGATGCACAATCCCCGGACGGAGTTCCGGCGCGTCGCCCACTTCGGAAATTTCTGGAAATCTAAAAAGAAGCCCGTTGGCTAAAGTATTTCTCTGACGTTTAAAATCAGGATGGACTTGCAGCCCGGCTGGTTTATTAATAATTAGAAAGTTTTCATTTTTAAAAATAATTTCAAAAAATACATTTTCATTTGGTAACGTCGTGGCAACTTTTTCCGATAGGTTTAAATCTATTTCATCATTTTCTTTCAAAATATAGCTGGGTTTTATCTGTTTGCCAGAAACCAAAACATGTCCACTTTTTATCTGACGAATAATTTCTCCCCGTGTAATTTCCTCATTCAAAAAAACTCCTTCTTTAAGGAATTTATCAATACGTTTTCCAGCTTTGAATTTTTCGACGATTATTTTTTCCACAGTGGGGATAGAGAGACTCGAACTCTCACCATCTTACGATGACTAGCACCTGAAGCTAGCGCGTCTACCAATTCCGCCATATCCCCCAACCCTATTTTGTGCCCAGAAGAGGACTCGAACCTCCAAACCCTTGCGAGTACCAGTTCCTAAGACTGGCGCGTATACCAATTCCGCCATCTGGGCAATTATTCTACTCTAAAATATTTTTCAACCTCCTTACCTCTTCCGCCAAAGCACCATCGTTTTCATATTCTCCATGATGCCGTGTGTCATCTCCGTAGGTTTCTTTCTTTTGATCCAAATGGATATTAATCATCATATCTGCTCCATTCATCTTAACATACATATGAAACCTCGGGTAACCGGAAGCACTCAGCGCACGTACAAAACTCATTTCCTCCCCTTCTCTTCTTTGGAAGCTATACTCCAACCTCCTTAAAACATTAACCGGATTTTCTTTTAAATTTTTAACTTCTATTTGCATACTCCTTTTAAATTTATTCGCTAATTCTTTTCCCAGCAATCACAGTATTTTTCATAAGACTGATAATCGTCATCGGACCCACTCCTCCCGGCACCGGCGTAATGGCACTCGCCACTTCCTTCGCCCCTTCAAAATCAACGTCTCCAGTCAACTTTCCATCACTCCTTCGATTCATTCCTACGTCCACCACAACTGCTCCTTGTTTTATCATATCTGGCGTAATTAGTCCAGCACGACCCACTGCTACCACTAAAATATCAGCTTTTTTTGTTATTTCACTAAGATTTCTGGTTTTCGAATGTGCGATAGTCACAGTGGCATTTTCTTGTAAAAGCATCACGGCCAAAGGTTTACCGACAATATTACTCCTCCCCACAATGGTCACATTTTGACCAGCAAGTTCAATCTTATTTCTTTTCAAAATTTCCAAAATTCCATTAGGAGTACAAGGCAAAAAATTCGCCTCTCCTAAAAACATTTTCCCAACATTTTCCGGATGAAAACAATCCACATCCTTTTCAGGCGAGATGGCAGAAATTATAAGCCTTTCATTGATTTGAGAAGGCAATGGGAGTTGCACTAAAATGCCATGAATTTTTTCGTCTTCATTAAGTTTTCTCAAGAGTTTTAAAATTTTCTCCTCCCTCACCTCTTTTTCCAAGCGATAAACTTCAGAATAAATTCCCAACTCAGCACACATCTTTTCCTTGTGACCCACATACACTTGCGACGCACTGTCCTCTCCCACTAAAACCACCGCCAACCCCGGAATAATGTTTTTCTTTTTCAATTCAAAAATTTCCGCCTGAATTTCTCCCTTCATCTCTTCAGCTATTTTTTTCCCATCTAAAATTTTTACCATATTTATAATAATATTTTTGTTAAAAAAGATAATTCTAAAAAATCATTTTTAGCATAAGGCCATAAAGAAATTATTTTTTGAACCCATTTGCAAAGACACCTATCCTGAGAATTTTATCAGCGAATATTTTAAAAAATTTCCTGTCTGAGAAAGTTTGTTTTTTCTAAAATTATTCCACTAAATTTTCATCCATTAGAATAATTTTAGCTAAAAAATAAGCTTTCGAGTTATTTTTTTTAAAATATTCGCTGATAAATATAACTAAAACAATCCAAAAATTTTTCCATCCTCGTTCACATCAATCTTTTCCGCCGCTGGAAATTTCGGCAACCCAGGCATAGTCATAATATCTCCGGCAATCGCCACAATAAACCCCGCACCATTAGAAAGACGCAATTGCGCAATATGGAAGGCAAACTTTTTCGGCCGACCTAAGAGCTTTGGATTATCTGAAAAAGAATATGGAGTCTTAGCGATACAAACCGGCAACTTATCTAAACCGTCTTGCTCTAATTTTTCCATCTCTTTTTTAGCTCTGGCGCTAAATTCCACTTTTTCCGCTCCGTAAATTTTCTTAGCCACCGTTTCTATTTTAACCTTAAGGTGTTGTGTTTCACTATAAAGAAATTTAAAATTGGATTTTTTCTTTTCCAATGTTTCCAAAACTGCTGTGGCTAATTCTTCCCCACCTTTCCCTCCTTTTTCCCAAACATAAGATAAGGCGCATTTCGCACCCAGCTTTTCAATCGAACTTTCAAGCAATTTCAGCTCACGCGCTGTGTCCGTCGGAAAAACATTAATCGCTACCACTACAGGCACCCCAAATTTCTTCAAATTTTCAATGTGCTTTTCAAGATTAGGTAAACCACGTTTCAAAAAAAGCGTACTTGGCAATGGCAAAGCCTCGACGTCCATTCCTCCATTATACTTAAGCGCCCGAACCGTTGCCACCAAAACTACGGCGTCCGGCTTGAGACGGGCAATCCGACATTTAATATTAAAAAATTTCTCCGCTCCTAAATCCGCCCCAAACCCCGCTTCAGTAATAAGATAGTCTCCCAATTTCAAACCATAGCGCGTGGCCAAAACACTATTACACCCATGCGCGATATTGGCAAATGGCCCACCATGCACCAAAACCGGGGTATGTTCCAAGGTCTGCACTAGATTCGGCTTAATCGCATCCTTAAGAAGCGTAGCTAAAGCGCCAGTCACCTTGAGGGCTTTGGCGTAAACTGGAACATTAGTATAATCATAAGCCACCACAATTTTTTCCAATCTTTTCTTTAAATCAATAATATCATCAGAAAGACATAAAATAGCCATAATTTCCGAAGCCACGGTAATATTAAAGCCATCCTCTCTTGGCACACCCTGTGATTTTCCACCTAGGCCCACCACGATTTCTCGCAGAGCTCTATCATTAAGATCTAGCGCCCTCTTCCAAAGGATTCGTTGAGGGTCAATTCGAAGGTCATTACCATGAAAAATGTGATTATCCAAAGCTGCTGCTAAAAAATTATTCGCCGTTGTAATTGCATGAATATCCCCGGTAAAGTGTAGGTTAATATCCTCCATTGGCATCACTTGAGAAAATCCGCCTCCAGCGGCCCCACCTTTCACCCCCATGCAAGGTCCCAATGATGGTTCTCGAATGGCCAAAACCGCCCTTTTCCCCAACCGCTTCATCGCCATGGCCAGACCAATTGAAGTTGTGGTCTTGCCTTCGCCGAAAGGCGTAGGATTGATAGCTGTTACCAAAATCAGCTTCCCATCTTTCTTTTTTTCCACTCTTTTCCAAAAATCATTTTTAATTTTGGCTTTATACTCTCCATACAATTCCAACTCACTTTCTTCTATTCCCGCCTCCTTGGCGATTTCCCTAATCGATCTCATCTCAGACTCCTGCGCAATCTCAATATCACTTTTCATAAAATTTTAATTTATAATTATAATTCCCACTTATTCCTCCCGCCCATCTTCTTTAAGTGTTCTTTAACTTTTATTTTTTAATTCCTATTTGAAAACGCGGATTTTTTCTAAAATTTTACGTGTCCTCCGTCGACTTAGGAAAATTTTAGAAAAAAAATGCGCGTTCGAGTTCAATTAAAAAATAAAAGTTAAAGAACACGACCTCTCACACAATCTCCTCCGAAACTTTCAATAAAATTTCAATCGCCTTATCACTCTTTCTTAGTTCTCTAACGCTCTCTATAATTTCATCCAGATTGGCTAAAAGACCGGGTTGTTTCACTAAAAAAGCACGCATTCTTTTTTCATCCGGTTTTTTCTCCAAATATCTCGCCACTATCGCATACCAAAGAGAAAATGTTGAGTGATCAATTGCCAGCCCAGTTTCGATAACCGGCGGATTATTGAAATAATAAACTAATTTCTCCCAATTGTTATATTTATCATAAACCAATTCGTCCTCTAAATCTTTAGCTGGTTGATTGAAAACATCAGTTGCATGCGGTAACTCGTAAAACTGGTGCTTATTCAAAATATCCTCCCGACGCATATCGCAATACAAGTGAAACTTCCAGCCAGCCCTAAAAGAACTCAGTCCGGAAAAATTTAAATCCAACGGGTCAAAACACAAATGAGTGTCTCTTCTTTTTATCCGCTTATCAATTCTTCGGATATCTGGGAAAACACTCCCCAAAAAAAATTCTTCTTTGTCTAATTTTACTGCACATTCAACCTCCCCCGCTTCCAGCTGATTAAAATATTTTTGTGCATAAACGATATGAGAAATTTGCGAAGCCATAAAAAAAGTATGAGGTATCTAATATCTAGTATAATGTATTTGATAAAAAAATAAAAACCGACACATTTTAAAATGTCGGTTTAACCCACATAATACTTCTTTTTCATTCGTTTTTCCTCTTCCAGCTTCTCTTCTTGGATTTTTTCCTTGGCATGACTTCGCAAAGAAGCGCTATCCTCTATATTTAACTCACTCGCTCTTTTTAAAAGTTTCTCTTTTTCATTAAAATCCACATTTTCAATCACCTCCGAAAGTAAAATATCCATAATCGCTCCAATCTTTGGCCCAGGTGCAATTTTTAATTCCCGCATCAAGTCATTGCCGTTAAGTTTAAGTTGCTTAACCGAAACGGCATCTTGCGAAACCTTTTCCACCATAAATTTAAAGTGCCTAAGTTTATAGGGCACGGCTTTTGGCACGCCACTTCCCAATCGATCAGCAATCCGCACATCAATCAAATCATTGATATTTTCCACGCCAACTTTTCGCACCACGCGCCTCACGCCAGATTCCCCCACTTCATCTACATTATAATAAAACATGTGGTTTTTCACCAACATAACCACGCGCTCCACCACTCGAACAGGGAACCTCAATCTTTTTAAAATTTGCTCAGTGAGCCTCGCCCCCACATATTCATGGTTATAAAAAGTCGCATTTTCTCCTTCCCCTCGTTTCACCGTCGGCTTACCCACATCATGGAGCATTGCCGCCAAACGCACCTCTAATTTTTCTGACGGACATTTTTCCAAGCTGGCAATCAAATGTTTATAAACAGTATTGTACGGTCCATAATAGTGATGGTGGCTCTGTGTCACGGCAAATCCAACTTCAATCTCCGGAATGATAAGCTCCAACATCCCGGTTTCATGCAACATCTCCATCCCACGTGCCGGAAACTTCGACAAAATTATCTTTTCAAATTCACCACGAATCCTTTCTTGCGAAATATGTTTCAGGTTGACCGCATTTTTCTTAATAGCCTCAAAAGTTTTTTCTTCGATTTTGAAATCCAACTGTACTGAGAACCGAATGGCACGCATCATTCTAAGAGCATCCTCATCGAATCTTTCGTTTGCATCTCCAACTGCTCGAATAATTTTATTCTCTAAATCTTTTTTTCCTGCAAACAAATCGATAGTTTTAAAATCATTTTTAATTTTGGATTTTGAGTCTGCAATTTTCAAAGCCATCGCATTAACCGTGAAATCTCTCCGTGACAAATCTTCTTTTAATGTTTTGGCAAATTTCACACTGTCCGGATGACGCTTGTCGCTATATTTAGATTCAATGCGATAAGTGGTCACCTCAACCACCCCAAGCGCCCCCAAACTCCCTAAATCCCCCAGCTCTGAAACTTCCTCTCCCACTAAATATTTAACCGGCAACATCACCGTCCCAAAACCATTTTCATATTTTCCGTCCGGAAAAACGCTAAGCACCTCATTAGGTTTTGCATTAGTCGCCACATCCCAATCTTTCGGCTCCTTTTCCAATAAAAGATCTCTGACGCATCCTCCCACCAAAAAAACCTCAAAACCGGCAGTTTCGAGCTTTTCAATGACATCTTTTAAATATTGCGGAATTTTTTCCATATTCATATCTTTAAACTAACACGCCAAACCTCTAAAATCAAATCCCAGTTCTTTTATAATCTTAAAATTGACGCTATACTAAAAATAGTAACCTTTATTTTAAACACTATGGCCTCAGAACGAAAATCTATTGTCAAACTTTTTGAAGAAAATGAGCTCAACATCAGCCTCCTTTACAGTCTCTACGCTAAAAATATCCCCGGACACCTTGCTTTTTGGACCAAAATTTCCCAAGAAGAGATTGCGCACGCCAAAGCCATAGCCGGAGCTTTTGCAGAAACGGAAAGTAAGGAAGAATATTTTGAAGAAAATAATTTCTCGCGTGGCATCATTAATTATATCAGCGACTTTGTTTCGGAAAAAACTATCGAAGCGGAAAACAACACTCCAACACATATCGAAGCTATTAACACCGCTCTCCGTGTCGAGCAATCAATGTTAGAAAAAAAATGTTTTGAAATTTTCATTCCAAACGACGCCTCTATTCAGGCCGTCCTTAAAAAACTCAACACCGATACAGAAAAACACATCCTCTACCTACGTCAAGAATTGAAAACTCAAAAGCCAACATAAATATTTCAAAAAAATCATTCTCCGCTTTCTTTTTCCAATCTCTCCAGTGGCATCGCACCAAAAAAAACTCGACTGGCTTTCTTCGCTTCTTTTCGAAAAATAAAATTAGCCATCTCTCCTTGAGAAGCAAAATTTGATTTTGTTTCCATTAAAAATTTATTTTTACTTCTCAATTTTAGGATAGTCCCATTACGTAGGGGCGAATTAGATTTGGGGCTAAAGGATAGAAGGGTGTTTTTTATTCCAACAACAATAGCGTCAAGCATTTGTGAACGATATATCCCCTCAAATCTCTCTTGATTAAGAATTTTTTTATTTTCACTTTGCATATCCCCCTCATCTACTAAGCCATAAACAGTCTCAAAAATACCACTATTAATTACGTCCCCGGAACTATCATTGGTATTAGTGAGTGTTATTACTCCGATATCATTCTTCACGTCGAGCGAAAATTCAGTTACGAATCCGGCAAACCCTCCGCTATGCCCAACAATTTTTCTTCCCTTGATTTTATAAATATCCAATCCTAAACCATATTCCTCATCTTCTTCGCCAGTACGCCAATGCGCCTTCATCATTTCTTTTTTTGATTCCCTCCCAAGGAACGCGTCAGCTTTTTTTTGCTTCAAAGATAAAGCAGAAATAAATTTAGCGAGGTCAGTAACATTAGAAAGAAATCCTGTCGCCGGAGCATAAGCATTTGTCTTAGAGTGAGAAAATGCTTCGCGTCCTTTGCCTGGAATTGGACGAGAATATCCCTTGGAAATCCAAACCTCACTCTCCTTATTATAATCAGGACTCGTTCTTTCTAAGCGAAGTTTTTCAATGATATTTTCCGTTACATATTTTTCATAACTAAGTCCACTAACTTTTCTGATAACTTCTCCGAGTACGGCAAAGCCAAAATTAGAATATTTAAAGTGCGTGGCATTTTCAAAAACAACACTCCTCGCGGAAACTGCTTTTTTCAATTCAGTCGCATCAGGAAAAATTCCATCCGCCCAGTGCGACGTGTCTCCATCCCGAAAGACTCCCCCGGTATGTGAGAGCAGTTGTCTAATCGTGATATTTTTTAAATCAGCCTCTTTAGTATTACCCTTAAACCAATTTAAATATTTTTGCACCGAGTCGTCCAATTTAATTTTCCCCTCCTCGACTAATTGCATAATAGCTACTGTGGTAAAAGTTTTAGAAAGTGAAGCAATACGAAAAGAAGTTTTTGGCGTCATCAGGATTTTTTTTTCGACATCTAAATACCCAAAACCTTTCTGATAAACAAGTTTTCCTTTGTATACAATTCCCACCACAATCCCCGGAATCCGGTCATAGCTAATTTTCCAAGGCAGCCAAGCATCTAAGATTTTTACTGTATATTTAAGTGATTTTGCATAATCCTTTTCCATATTATTAGATGGTTAAATGAATAAAAAGCGTTATCCATAACTATATATACTACACAAATTCGTGAAAATACTTCTTTCTCAAAATTAATTACCTCCTCACTGAATATTAGAAGGGCAGAAACAATGGCAAAGATAAATTTGAAAAATTATCCGTGAAGAAATTTCATTTAGTGCGCTTGGCAGGAATCGAACCTGCGACGCCCGCCTTAGGACGGCGGCGCTCTATCCACTGAGCTACAAGCGCATTATATTATGCTTTTTTTATTTTATTATTTTTTCAATTTCCCGATCAAAATTTTCATGCCAATTATGCCCAGCTTCTTCCACTTCTATGACCGCTAATCCAATCTCCTTTAATTTATCCACTGCAACTCTTCCGCATAAATACAAATCTTTCTCCCCGTGTAATATTGTTATTTTTTCCTGAGGGATTTTTTGTATCCTCTCCCAATGATTTTCTTTGGAATGTTTTTTAAATTTTCTAAAGTTCTCTGGAAAAAATTTCAAACTCAACCTATTTTTTTTATATACACCCTCATACCAAGCGTACCCAATCCATCGAATTATTGATCTCAATATATTTCCTTGTTCCAAAAATGGATTTATTAAAATAAGTTTTTTGTCCTGATTAGAAAACCATAATTTCACCGCCACAGCCGCTCCCATGCTATGTCCAATTATATATTCTTTCTCATTTATTTTTTCCTGATCAATTTTTTCCCCACTCCAAATATCGATGCCCTCACCCAACTTAAAATAGCCTGGGGAGTACATCCAGCCGGGAATAAAAATAATTTTTTTATCTTGTACCATAGGTGGACCCAGCGAGAATCGAACTCGCGCCTCCGCAATGCGAATGCGGCATTGTACCACTTAACTATGGGCCCCAAATTATAAGCGCGATCTTTCCCGATAAACATTCAGGTGGATGATACTGGACTCGAACCAGTGACCTTTCGAATGTGAATCGAACGCTCTAACCAACTGAGCTAATCATCCGAAATAAAAACGTGGACCCTATCGGACTCGAACCGATCACCTCATCCATGCCATGGATGCGCTCTACCAGATGAGCTAAGGGCCCAAAACATTTCTATAACATTATAATCATATTCGATTTATCCAACTCGGTCAATGGTTTTTTCCCTAATTTCAGTTATACTTAGGATATACACCTATGAAAGAGCTACTAATTCAGTCCTGGAATAAATTTAAATCCCAACCGGACATCTGGTTTTTTTTCGGTTTTTTATTAATTTTTCCATTTAGCATAAGAAAAGTCTTTTTTTCATTTCCTATTCAAGGCAGTTTTAATGAATATTCTTCTGTCTACCTATACGCCTCAGATTTTTTTATCCTAGCGATACTATTCTATACTATAATTTATATATTATGCAATATTAATGCTATATTGTCAACATATAAAGCGCACATCTCCACCTTTTTCCAAAATTTATACATACTACTTCCATTTTTATTGGTTATATTATCCTTCCTTTCTATTATATGGTCGCAAAACAAAACCATTGCTTTTTACAGATCAATTAAATTATTTGAATCGTATTCTATATATATTTATATCATCCTAAGATTAATCCCCACATTATTGTTCCACGTGGAACAATACACCTGTCAGAGCAATGATAATAAAAATGTTCCACGTGGAACAATTAAATATTTTCTAACCTGGAAAAAATTTTTATTAATTATCGTTACTTTAGGCGTTTTTCAGTCTTTTGTAGGTGTCTGGCAATTCGTTATCCAGCACTCCATTGGGTTTTTTTGGCTGAAAGAAAGTATAATTTCTCCTAATATCGCTGGCGTGGCTAAAATAATCCTCAATAATCAACGCTACATCCGCGCCTACGGTCTTTTTCCACATCCTAATATTCTAGGTGGATTCCTCTTATTCTCAATTGTAGTAACAAGTTTATACAAAGACACTAATTGTTCCATGTGGAACAATTATATAAATTACACGCGCGACAAAACAACGCGTTTTTTTGGTATTGATAGACCGCATATCAATGTTCCACGTGGAACAATACTAGGTCTATCAATACCTGCCAATATCAACTTCTTCATTGAAAAGTTAAGAATTAAAAAAGTATGGCTTATTAATAGTTTTTTATGCATACAGGGCATAGCCCTCCTTTTGACGTTTTCCAAATCAGCCATAATCGGATTGATTATATCCTTGGTTTATATAAAATTGTTCCACGTGAAACAATTTGTAAAATATAACTCCACGGGCAAAAACACGTTAACTAATAATGTTCCACGTGGAACATTTAATAAATTACAAGAAATTTATTTTTCTAAAAAACAACTATCCACCGATTGTTCCACGTGGAACATCTTCAAAAGGAAGTTTCAGGAAATTAATAGTCTTACAGAAATAAGCAATTCGTTTCGCATATACCTAGACAACCACAATTGTTCCACGTGGAACAACATGATAAATTCCATAGTAAGTAGAGTGGGGAAAGCTAAAAAAGCAATAATACTTGCTTTTATTTCTATTTTAACAATATTACTCCTAAAACCAAATTTTTATGCTTTGTTTTTCCAATCACTCGAAGAAAGGCTATTTTACCTAAATGTTTCACGTGGAACAATTTTGAGCAGTCCAATTATTGGGATTGGGTCAGGACAGTCAGTAATAAGTCTTTCTGACTTCATCAAAAAACCCCTTGAAATATGGCAATTTCAACCAGTCCACAACATTTACCTCCTAATGTGGAGTGAGTTAGGAATTTTCGCCTTAGGTCTTTTTCTTTGGCTGATCTGTAAATTGTTCCACGTGGAACAAAATATAAAAGCTAAACAAACAAGAGATAGCCGTCTAAACAATCAGAATTGTTCCACATGGAACAATAGGGTAAATCAAATAGAAGGCAAAGGGAGTTCTCTGTATAAAGAGAATGTTCCACGTGGAACATTAGAACTTAATGGGCAGGGGATACCTATGACATTTTCTATTCAAGAAGATAATACTATATTATACAATAATTATAATATATTGTCAACAAGAACCAGCTTGGTCTATTTTCAAGGAATTCTCCTGGGACTGCTTTTTATCGGCCTTTTTGACCATTATCTTTGGGATATCTGGCCCGGACAAATCATTTTTTGGCTAACTATGGGAGTAGTTGCAGGATTACAAAAATCAAAAAATATGTTATTATCAAAATAAGCTTATTATTTACCTTCAAAAAAAATGACCAATGATGAAAATATTTCCAATCCAACCATCAAAGCTTTTGTTTTTGATATTGGTGGTGTGCTCTTTTTGCCAAAAAATAATAATGGTGGAAAACATCTTTTGTCTTCCTTCAGCGCCGCTTGCTCTCATCTAAGCAGTTTTGGCATTATCCTTTCTGTTTCATCCCTTGAAAAAATTTTTGCCATCTATAAAAAATCCGTAGTGGGAGAAATTTCCAAGGAAGAGACAGTGCGCCTAATGTCAGATGAATTGAAAATTTCCCCAGGAGAGTTGGAAAAATTATTTAGAAGACTTTATTCAGACAATACTAATGAAAACAACCGCCTTTTCGACTTTGTTTTACAATTGAAAAGTAAAAAATATAAGCTAGGTATATTGTCCACTCAATTTCACCTCCAAAAAAATATTCTTCTGCCCAGTAAATATAACCAAGTGTTTGACGCGATGGAAATTTCCTGCGATAGCAAATTTAAAAAACCGGACGAAAGATCTTTTAAGGCTATTGCTGAAAAGCTCAAGGTAACCCTAGAAGAAACTGTTTTCGTTGATGACAAGCAAGAAAATTTAGATGCTGCGAAGAAATTAGGAATGAAAACTTTGCTTTTTGAAAACAATGAAAAATTTATTTACGGATTAACTAAACTTGGAGTTATTTAGTTATAATATATATTTTTGCTTTTATATTAAATACACTACTTTATTATTTTTCACAAAAAAACAGACCTAACTGGTCTGCTTTTTTTATTTTTAATTATTCAGTGTGATTAGGTTTTATTCCAAGACTGTGCTAGCGCTCACTTTATCGCCGGCTTGCGGGCGCATTACACGTACTCCCTGAGTAGCGCGACC
>JBBREE010000015.1:0-23419 GCA_038203255.1 Candidatus Moraniibacteriota bacterium
TATTATTCGCCTATAAAAAAACTGGCATCCCACATTGCTATGTGAAATGCCAGCCTCCAACGTCTTCTCGCGACGGTTATGTAGCGTTATTGAGGAGTAACACGAATAATGGAATATCTTTCGACGACAGATGCGGCGCCATCTTCATCATCGGTTTTTTCCAGCGCATCAGCTATGATAGCCTGAAGCTTTCTGAAAACTCCTTGCAGGACATGCTTTCTTGTATTATTATCAATGCCTATAACCTCAGCCTCGATGATTTTGAGCGTCCCCTTAAAAAAATCCGCTCTTTCCAGATTACAACCACTTTCCTTCTCTAGGATTTCAAAAGCTCGAGAAAGAGAGTTATATTGGAAATCCATCTTCCCCAAATCTCTTTCTAGACGTTGCAATTCTTGATCCTGCCTCGATGCGGCATTTTGACATCTCTCTTCGGAACGCGCGAGTTCCGCCTGGAGAGACGAAATCACCTGGGAAGATTCAAGAATAATTTCTTCCAGACGGTCTATTTCCACCTGCCTGGATTTCAGCCTGACTTCCGCAAGAAATTTTTCCGGATCATTATGTGTCCGAGCCTTCTCCAGGAGAGAGGCTCTCTCCTCCCTCGCCTCAATCTTCTTGCGAATAATGTCCTGAGGAAAAGTGAACAGTGCTGAGCATTTGGTTTGATCCGGGCAAGATCCACAGTTTTTATAACCCTCCTCTCCCGCAGAATCCGCTCCAAAAAATTCACGAGCCGCATCATCCACATCAACCATTCCATCCTTAACCATCTCTCCACGTATACTCATTAACATTCCTCCCTCTTAATTTTTAAGAATATGTTATTTTTCCACTCATCTGACCCACTGCCAGAAATAATATCCTACCAGATTTTTCTTGATATGTAAATACCTTCACCCGCAACAAAAAAACCGCCTAATAGAAGTGTCGAAGATGCTTTTAAGAAAGAGTTCTGCAATAATATTCAATATGCTATCTGCTTATCCTTTGCCCCTTATGATAGCGTCCAGCGGCTTTTTCCCATTCTTTATTGCGAGTTGAAAATCCAGTAAGCACGCCCTTCTCGTCGAAATCAGGACGCACAGGAAAACTACTACCAACATAGTCTTGCCCCAATGCCTCTCCCTGGTAAACTTCGGATGATTTTTGCACTATTCCACCTTCCTCTCCAGCCCCACAAGAAGCATATACAAAATATGGCGATTCGGTGAAAAATTTTTTGGCGCGCCTAAATCCTCTTCCATCCAAATCTTTGGAAGATACTGATGTGGAGTCGCCTTTTTTAGAAAGCATATTTGATATAAAACCCCAAACACTTTCATTGCCCTTCCCGAACAGTATCTTATCTTTTTCTCCATGACCGTTAAATTTGGCAAAGGATATTTTATTGTTTTCCCCATATCTATCATCACATTCAACAAGACGCCGACCTATGCCGAATTTCCGATCTACTTCAAAAATTCTTAGTAAATATTTATCACCAAGATCTTTTTGCAGATTATTCGTGTCGCTCCATAATCCTGTCCTAAAAACGCCATTGTGGTCGGCAATAGCGGAAAACATAACTCCGTATGGCTTATCACAATCATCTCTCTCCTCATATTGTTTAATAAGCGCTTTTTCAGGATAACGCCCGAAATGTTTCATGCCAAACTGACCATTTAAAGCGTTTACAGATCCTGGATGATTTTTTTCTAAAAACCTCATTGCTTCTATATTTTGCATCGCTCCAACAGCAACCTTGTCATTATTTTCTCCATAAGCACTCAACTTCCAAGCATCAATAATGTTTTCTACGGAAACTCCATATTCTTCCAACATTTTTTCCAGAAACCTATTTGCGGCTTGCGCCTGTTCTTTGGGAACCTCTTTATTGTCGCGCCTTTTGAGTGCGGATATAACAGAAGAACCCATGACACTTTTGTCTGTAAGAAGATTAATACTCTCATAATTTTTTGTAGCTCTTCCCGATGATGCTAGAGTCTGCAAAGCAAGAAATGAATATATCTTTCCCATCGAACCTCGATACTGATCCTTATACTCTCTGTACATAGGTGGTTTATCTAGCTGGTCTGAATCTGTATATTCGGCATTTTTAAATACTTTTAAAATAACTCTTTCGGCCTCTTCGCATATTTTAGAAGAATCTGGGGATTGCGATTTCACTATCAAGTCTAAAAGGTCTTGTACGTGCGATTCTAAATTGCCAGATTCATTTTCAACGGTGTCGGAACTATTCTGTTCGTTATTGATTATGCGATCTGCGAGATGTTCCGCTTGTCGTATTTTTTCTTGTTCGGAAGATTTTGGTTCACCTTCGTTATCCGGCAAAGTCATATATCCTGATTCAAAATTCATAATATTTTTGATTTTTTTATACTAAAATTATACCACAAAACCGTCCCATTCAAAAAACCGGTTTTTATCAGTTGGGGAAGTAGGATTATATTAGCACTTATTTGCAGTCTCAGGTGTGTTTTTTTTGGATAAAAAAATGGCATTACACGTGTTTCATGTGTAATGCCATTTGTGTCGATGCGTTAACGCGACTATGTCACGTTATTAGGCATCGACTTCGGCAGCGTTGCTGTCAACAGCTTCGGCGTCACTTTTTTTGCTCTTTATCTTTATATGACGTTGGAGAGTCTTAATGTCTTTTTTAAGATCAGCCTTGGCTGCGCTGATGTCAATCGTTGCCAAACAGGTGACGATCTCCATGAGGGAGGCAATCTTTTCTCTCTTTAAATCATTCTCCTGACTCAGCTTGTCAACCGCATCCAAAAGAGAAAGGTTGTATTTTTCAAGCCTGGTCATTTCGCGTTGCAATTTGCTAAGCTCTGCCCCTTGGTCCGCATTGACAATGGTCAATTCCTCATTCTTTTTGTCTGCAATACTAAGTTCGGCCCGAAGATCTTTGATAGCACCGAAAGACTCACGGATGCCTCTTTTGAAGATTTTTATTGCTAACTCATCGGAGCTAATCTGGACTCCTTGGATGAAATTATCCGGATCCTTCAATTTTTCAGCTCCTTTCGACGAAGCTCTTTCGTTTTTTGCGCTGGACCTGCCACAGAACAAATCAGAAAAAGGTGAACCGTGAGATAAACCAAATAATTCTGAAAATATATCCCCAGAAGACTCGCTTATTCCAAAAAGTTTTTCTAACTCGTTCATTATACTCTCCTCAATTTTATTGTTAAAGATATTTTCATTTATCTGACCCACTGCCAGAAATAATATCCTAACAGAATTATTATAAAATGTCAATAGCTATAGTGTCATAAAATCAACCCTACCTTTCAACGTCTATAAAAAACCAAAAAACAGCCAACAAAAGCTGTTTAGAACTGTGTGTTGGGGAAGTGGGACGATGTTGGAACTTATTTGAATAATTCTAGTATATATAAAAAAACACCCCCAACCAAAGTTAATCAGTGGGGGTGGGTGAGTAAAATTACTCGGGTCAACAATCGAGAGGGTTAATTTCTCTTTTCCCTCATCATGTTCTGCCTTGCCAAGTCTTTAAGCTCGGATTGGTCGGTTCCTAGTTCTTTCCAGGTGGCTGAATTTGAATTGACGGCATCTTCGAATTCATGAAGGATACTATCAACTGTCATCGAATCATAACCTGGCACGTCCCGGAACCTTTCCAATTCATAGCTAAGTCTGTTCACAGTTGCATCTCTTTCCGCTTTTGTAATCCAGAGAGTCAGAAAAACTAAAACAGCAATTAGCACAACAGCAGAGATCTCAATAAATCGTTTCATGGCGTTCTCCTTTAAAGGAACATTCTTAATTATTGAGTTTTTATAAAAACCCATCCAATTCAATCATAACTGTCTATTATATACTTAAAAACCATTATTGTCAAGCGCTAAACCAAAAAAACAGCTTATTTCAGCTGTTTTTTGGTTAGTTGGGGAAGAGGGATATAGAACTACAGTGTTTCTATTTCTCTGACTACATCTATATCAGCGCTTTCATAATTATAAATAACTTATTTTTTAATATTTTTATCTTTATGTAAAACCTTTTTTTCAAGTATCCTTGAAAATTGGAATTCTGTTGAGGCGAGATTGGAGCGGGTAAAGACACTAATAAAGCAAATTTAAAATTATTTTTTCAAAACATAAGCCGAAGCCGGTCCCTTACCAATCTGTTTTATCATTCCTATTTTTTTGAGTTTTTGTAGATGGAATTGTGCCGTTCTCTTTGGACACTCCAAAACATCAACCACGTCATTAACATTGATTTTTCCCATCTTATCCAAGAAATCGAGAATCTTCATTTGATCTTTCTCCAGATATATTTGCGACCCAACACTATCGCTGACATTTATAATCGAGAGTGATTTTATCTTATTTTCCACGCTGTCAATTTCCTCCTTAAAGCCTTTGACAAAATATTCCAACCAATGAGTAAATTCTATTTTTCGTTCACCGTAAGTTTTCCCAATATTGATAGCCTTGTAATATTCTTGTCTGTTTTTATTATAATAATCCTCTAGGGCGAAAAGCTTTTTGAAATCATACCCCATTTTATATAGAATCAGCGTTGCCATTGCTCTGGCCGTACGACCGTTACCATCATTAAAGGGATGAATGGCAGCAATCTCTTGATGAACAATTCCCGCCACAATCACAGGGTTGATTTCAGCTTTTTCGCTCAATTGAATCCATTTTATTAAATCTGCACAAAGTTGAGGAACTTTTTTAGCATCAGGCCCTGTATACATAACCTCATTAGGCAATCCTAAGCGCCGCCTGACCACAAAAACTCTTCCCTTTCTATAGCGTCCAGATGATTCCTTGTCCAAAGTTCTGTCTGTCACTAGTTTATGAATTTTCAATAATACATTCTCTGTTATGGCAGTTTTCTTTTCAATGATTTGTTCAATATATTTCAAGGCTTTCAAATAATTCTGCACTTCGAAAATATCTCGCTCCGGAGCATCCACCTTTCTACGTCCCACTATGGCATCAACTTCATTTATATTCAACTGATTTCCTTCTATGGCCGTTGAGCTGTGTGACATCCTAACCAATGCTTGTCTGCGCAACTTCAATTCATGCTTTGGCAAAATTTTTGCTCGTTCAATAATCGCCTTGGCTTCCGCAATCGCCGTGAGTTTTTTAACAATTTTATCCGTAAGTCTATATTTCGGATTAAACATAATATTATTACTTATTTAATATTAATTTTGCATCTAAAAATAGTATAGCATAAATAAAATAATCGCGCAATAATCGCGCAGGAAATCGCGCAGGAAAATTCAAAAAATACTTTCCAAGTAAGTATTAAAATCATACCACAAAACCGGCCCATTCAAAGAAGAGGGTATCCTTCGCTAGGGCTACGGAATACCAAGAAGAGGGTATCCTTCGCTAGGGCTACGGAATACCTATTTAACAACATCCACATCTTTCTTCAAAACTTCAGAATGGACTAGCCTCTTATACGCAAAAGCTTTACCAGATCCAGATTTCAAATAGGTTTCAAAATCTTTAGCAAGCCTCATATTTTCAAAAGCTGCATACCAAACGAGTTTCCATGGCAAATATGGCTTTGTTGACTTAACCTGTCCCGTTTGATGTAGCTCGAATCTTTTCTTTAAATTTTCCGTATAGCCATAATAAAAATTTCTCGACTTAAAGCTATACAGTATATACGTATAGTACATATTTTAATCACGGACTCAAATGGACTCATGTCACAGTGAAACCATTCTGAAGCCTTGGCGAAAGATGGTTGGGGAAGAGGGATTCGAACCCCCGATGCATGGACCAGAACCATGTGCCTTACCACTTGGCTATTCCCCACTCTCTTTAAAATAAAACAAGACTTTTCAGCCTTATTTTAATCTATCGCAAATTTCAAAAAAAATCAAATTTTCAGATATTTCCTCATAGCTACCCAGCTACTCACAAGTCCCAAAGCCACTCCAAAGAGCATTTGCACGCCCAAGACAAACCAGAAATTAGAAAGATAGAAAGATATCAAACTCCTGGAAACTGTCGAACTAGGAATGTAAGGATTGACTAATTTAATAGAAATAAGAAGGAGAATAGTGGCCAAGAGAGAAGAAACCACACCATAGATGATTCCCTCAAAGAGAAAAGGCATCCGAATGAAAAAGTTGGAAGCCCCGACGAGTCGCATCACTTCGATTTCCGATTTATGAATATAGATAGTGATTCTTATGGTGTTGAAAATAATAAGCACTGACACAGCGGCGAAAACTAGGGCCACGGCTGTTCCAACTTTTTTCGCTTGACCTATAATATCATTTAATTTGTCAATAATTACTTTGTTCTTGGCATAATTTATCCGACTAATATCATTTTCATAGTCAGCTTTCCCGATATATTCGGCAATACTTTGATATTGATCAGGGCTGTTCGCTTTCACCACTAGAGAAGCTAAAAGTGGATTGCCCCCAATCTCGTCCAATGATTGGATGATAACTGGTTCACCAGCATTATTTTTCTTAAAATCTTCCAAGGCCTTATCCTTTGAAACATATTCCACCGATTTAACCTCGCTGAATTTTTCCAACTCGGTCTTCACCGTCATGATTCTATCCTCAGTTATGTCTGGTTTAAAATAGACACTGACATTTATCCGACTTTCAACACCCTTTAAAATAGTATTTGAAACCAGAAGGATGACTAAAAGAGCGCCAACAACATAGAGTGAAAGCGTGAGGACACTAACCGAAGCAATCGAGAGCCAACCGTTCCTCCAAAAATTAATAAAACTTTCCTTAATTGTTCTTCCGATTACTAGTAGCATATTTTTTTTAACATGTTTTATATTTACCTCTGGCTTCGTCACAAATTATCCTGCCTTTTTCCAAAAGAATCACTCGCCTGTCGACCAAGTCAACGATATCTCGGTTATGGCTAGCCAGGATAACGGTGGTGCCAAGTCTATTCACTTTAAGCAAGAGTTCTACCATATCAATTGAATTTTTTGGATCAAGATTTCCGGTCGGCTCATCAGCCACAATGACAAGCGGTTTATGAATAAGAGCACGTGCCAAAACCACTTTCTGTTGCTCGCCTCCGGAAAGTTGTAAGGGAAATTTATGCATCTTATCTCCCAATCCCACAATGTCCAAAATTTGTGGCACGTCTTCCATGATCTCCTCAGTGGGCACTCCGCAAACTTCCAAGGCATACGCCACATTTTCAAAGGCAGTTTTCTTGGGCAAAAGTTTAAAATCTTGAAAAACCGTTCCAATTTTGCGACGATGATAAGGCAATTTACTTCTTTTCACTTTGCTCAGTGGTTCTTCGTCGAAATAGACATCTCCATCTGTCGCCGCTTCTTCGGCATAGATAAGTTTGAGCAAGGTTGATTTCCCTGCTCCGCTGTGTCCCACTAAAGAAACAAATTCACCCTCTTGAATTTCAAAGTCGATATCCTCCAGAGCGGTAAAGTCACCTTTATAAATTTTAGACACGTGATCAAATTTCAGAATGGGAAATTTTCTTTTTTCCGGCTGAATATTTTCTTCCATCTGATCTTCTATTTGATCTTCAGTTATTTTTTCTTGAATTTTTTTCATCTCTTTTTTCAAAATTTATTTTCTTTTCTAAGTATAGGTTATTTTCGCAAATACTTCAAGTAACTTTCCATAAAAGCATCCAAGTCACCCTCGAGAACACTTTCAGCCTGAGCCGTTTCACATTTAGTTCTATGATCTTTGACCATTTTGTAAGGATGTAAGACATAAGAACGAATTTGACTCCCCCATTCGGCGGAAGCCGGCTCGCCACGCAGTTTCTTTTTTTCCGCTTCTTGTTTTTCCAGATAACTTTTATGCAATTTGGCGATAAGAATTTTCATCGCTTGTTCTTTGTTTTGAAATTGCGACCTTTCGTTTTGACAAGTGGCCACAAGACCACTCGGCAAATGAGTAATGCGCACCGCGCTGTCCGTGGTGTTCACACTTTGTCCGCCAGCGCCACTCGAACGATAGACGTCCACCCGCAAATCACTCGGATTGATTTCCACTTCGGAGATTTCTTCAATGACCGGTAAAACTTCCACGGAGGCAAATGAAGTTTGGCGCAAATTGTCAGCATTAAAAGGTGAGAGACGCACCAAGCGATGCACGCCTGATTCGCTTTGCAAATTACCATACGCATAGGCACCGGAAATTTCCATCGTAGCAGATTTTATCCCGGCTTCAGACCCGCGCGTCTCATCAATCATTTTTGCTCGGTATCCTTTTTTCTCAGCCCATTTAAGATACATTCGGAGTAGCATCTCACTCCAGTCTTGTGCGTCAACTCCGCCGGCTCCACTCATAATTGTGAGAATAGCACTGGAGTTATCATATTCACCGGAAAAAAGAGTTTTGAATTCCAACTCGTCTAATTTCTTGTTCATCGTCTTGAGGCGTTCTTCAATTTCTTTTTCTTCCTCTTCGCTCGATTCTTCCGTTTCAGAAAAAACCTCTAGAAAATCAATAGTTTCATCAATTTCTGTTTCTAATTTACTCAAAACTTCAAACTCGCCTCGGAGCATTTCCAGTTCTTGCATGAGAGGCGCCGCTTTTTGATTATCATCCCAAAATCCAACTTGGACAGATTTTTTCTCCAATTCTTCTATTCTCAGTTTCTTTTTGGGCAAGTCAAAGACAGTCGCTCAAAAGAGCGAGTTTTTCTTTTAGTCTTTCAATTTCGAGTTTATATTCCTTAATCATTACAAATAATTTTTAATGAGTTCGATGTGTGCTGTTTCCACTTGCGTTAAAGCTGTGAAAAAAATCTTAGCTCGCTGTTCAGTAGAATTTTTGGCAAACTCGGCATAAAGCGTGGCGGCGTGATCCTCCAGCGCCACGGTTTTTTCATAATTTTCTTTTTCCGAATCTGCGCAAGTCACTTCTTCTATCGTTGGTCGATCAATCCCTAGAAATTTAGTAACGATGGTAGCATGCTCCAATTCCACCTTGGAAAGTCGCTTATACATCGCCTTAGTTTCATAACTTTTGGCTTTCCCCGCCATACAATTGTAAGTTGCTACGGCGTCCACCTCCAAGCGATAAGTTTCTTGCATCATTTTTTTAGTTTCTTCGCTGAGTTCTTCTTCGCGCAAGAAAATTGGATTGGCATCTTTGCCTTCTTTGATAAAGTTAGCCTTCGCCCCGCAAAACGGACAATCATGCGGTTTATCCGTCCCAATGTACGCATCCCCGCAAATTTCACAAATGTATGTTTTCATTATGTTTTTTTGGTTAAAAATTAATTAATGTTATACAAACCCCGCCCGTCTTGTTCTGTTCCATCTGGAGTATACTTTTCTTTCTCATCTTCTGAAATCAATCCCGTGGCCTTATCAAAAACTCTCATCACTGCTTTTCTTTTTTCATCCTTGCCTAAATGTTGCTGGTAGATTCCGGGCATATTGGAAAAATTTTCCGGGTCATATTCAGGCGTCACTTTAAATGATCTTTCTTTGACATTTATATCATACATCATTCTGGTTTTATTTTTTTCTCTATCTAGAATAAAGATAGGCATTCCGCGTTTCATAACATTTCCTAAAGTCTTCCACCATCTGTCATACCCGGAGCGTTCATTATTTTTCAAAAATACTTCTTGATTTTTGACGAGTTCAGGCATACTATCATCCCATTTCACATACACCCCAGCTATTTCTGGATTTTCAATGATTAATTCATTATAAGAACTAGCCTCCATTGATTTTCCGTTTCTGGAAATCGCTTTCTCTATAGATTCAGTTTTTGCCGATTCACTACTGCAAAGACGCCTGTCTTTTAGCCCGTAAGCCACTGTTGCTGCGTCACTTTGCTCTCCGCCCAAAACTCTTCCGCCGGACAAAAATACCCCCCAACTTCCTCCTCCGAAAGTTTCTTGTTTACTCCCCTCGTGCAAAGTAGAAACAGAAATAGTTGGATCAAGCCCATGCAAAATATCGAGTTGATCATTAAAATCTAACTTCCTAGTATCTACCGCCCTATTGTTAGCGCTAGGCTTCCATTCAGCATCAACTATATCATGAACAAAAAATACCTTATGTTCAGCAATTAAATTTTTAATGTCTCTTTTTTTCTCATCTTCCAGAAATTCTTGCCTTTTGTTTTCATCAAAATTAGCGTTTTCCACATGGGCTTCTTCCATCAGGCTACGCAATCCTTCCTCTTCTGTTATGATAAAATCATACGCCCCCACCAATTCTTCTCTCTGGCTCAGTTCTTTTTCGCGATCACTTAAAATATCTTTTTTAAAACCCAGCTTTTTTTCAAGTTTCTTTATCTGACGAAATTCTAAAATTCTATTTATAATACTTGATTTTTTGTCCCCTATCTCAGATCTGAGTGCCTCTACCTCCGCCAGATATTTTTCGATATGCCCTTTTGTTCGTTCCACCTCCTCCTCGGCACTTTTCCTCCTCCAATTTGCCTCCGTTAATACATCCACTCCAATTTCTCTATAAAAGCTTTTTCTGTTTTCAGCAAATTTGGAAAATATCTCTTTTTTTTCATCAGAATATTTTTCATCAGCTCTGCCGATTTCACCTTCTAACTCTTTTTGACCTGTCTCGGCTTTTTGATTCAAATCTTCTAGCCCATTTTTATCTATCGGATCAATTTTCAAGCCGTCCGCTTCAGCGGTTTTTTCGGCGCCCTGCAAAGCAATCTCTCCGTCTTTTTCAAAACCAGCCACCTCTTTTTCAGCCTCTTGCAAAATCTCTTGCTTTTTGACATCTGGAGAAATCTCAACAGGCGCTTCTTGTTCAACACTGGCTGTTTTTTCTTTTTCAGTTATAAGTTGTTCTTGTCTCATCTATTTTTGCAATTTTTTACGAACAGCTTCGATTTTTTGCTGAT
This sequence comes from Candidatus Moraniibacteriota bacterium, assembly GCA_038203255.1. Lineage (GTDB taxonomy): Bacteria > Patescibacteriota > Minisyncoccia > Moranbacterales > UBA2206 > CAIKZD01. Next base: position 10,865 of record JBBREE010000015.1, read on the forward strand.
CAAGTTTTTCAAAAATTCTGACCAAAATTTCCTTTTGTTTTTTGCGCAAAACTTCCATCTTGTTCTGAAATTTTCCCCAGGCTATTTGATATTTATCCATTCAAATTATTTTTTATCTATAAAATACTCTTCGTTTTTATATTCAATCTCATAATGATGCCCGATTCTATCTTGGAAATAGGCTCTCTGATGCAAATGAGCATGATTAAAAAGCGTCTTGAACTCGTCAAGATTCAGATGACTCTCCAGATAAATTTCAACTTCTTTCGCCTCATCTTCAAAGTTGATGTGGTAATTGTGTAGGATTATGTTTTTCATATGATTTTAAATGTGAGCCATCTGTCGGAATCGAACCGACGACCTACGCGTTACGAGTGCGTTGCTCTACCAGCTGAGCTAAGATGGCACTTGCGCCCGAAGTAGGCGCTAGAAACTACTTTAGCCTAGACTCCCTTTTCCGTCAAACTGACCAGGCGCGCAAATTCTTCGTTGGCAATACGTTGCATTTGGTCGATGATCGGTTGATTTTTTTCTTTGAAAAGATGTTTGAAACGTCCCTGAGTCTTTAAAAATTCTGTAAGGGGTTTCACATTTTTCGGTTCCCAAGTAATATTGTGCTTGCCGTTTTCAATTTCATACAGTGGCCAAAAATTTGTTTCCGTTGCCAATTTAGCAATGTTCACATATTGCGAAGTGGGAAATTTCCAGTTGTTAGTACAGGGCGAAAAAACAGAGAGGAATGATGGTCCTTCCACAGCCAAAGCTTTTTGCGCTTTCTTTTTAAGATCTGGCAAAAACGCTACATTAGCTTGAGCCAAATATGGAATATGATGGGCCGCCACGATGTCCATCAAATTTTTTCGCTTTTCAGTTTTCCCAAAAGAGGCTTTCCCTGAAGGAGTAGTTTCAGTGGCTGCGCCGTAAGGCGTGGCGGAAGATCTTTGGTTGCCGGTGTTCATATAACCTTCATTATCATAAAGGACATAGAGAAAATTGTGGCCGCGCTCCAAGGCGCCTGACAAAGATTGCAAGCCAATGTCGTAGGTTCCGCCATCTCCACCAAAAGCTACGAATTTAATTTTTTTATCAATCTTACCTTTCCGCTTCAAAATTTCATAAGCTTGCACGACACCAGACATTGTAGCGGCGGCATTTTCAAAAGCATTGTGAATCCATGGGCTTTTCCAAGCGGTATATGGATAGAGGGTGGAAGTCACTTCTAGACACCCCGTAGCGTTAGCCACCACCACTTCATCTTTAGCTTCACCAAGCACGGTGCGCACAATAGTCGGAAAAGCACAACCGGCACAAGCGGAATGACCGGGCGCAAAATGTTTTGTTAATTCTTTATTCATATAAATTTTTATTTATTTAAATATCCTCCTTCTCTTCTCTCCATAAAAACATCCTCAATTTGTTTTTGGAAAAGATCTCTTCCGCCCAAGCCATAAACAAAACTTTTAGTTTCCACTTGAATTTTCGTGGCGTAAAGACTATTTATCACTTCAGAATAAAGTGGCGGGTTAGTGCCAATGGATTGCGCTCGATCCAAAACGATGACTTCTTTAGCGCCTTTTAAAATTTCCGCCATTTTTTCATGAGAGAAGGGCTTAAAGAGACTGATTTTCACCAAACCTACTTTTTCTCCTTTGGCACGCAAATTATCCACCACCACCTTAGCTGTGCCGGCGGCGCTGCCGATAATAATCATAATTTTCTCGGCGTCTTCTGTTTGATAATTTTCAAAAAAATCATAATGGCGACCGGAAATTTCTGCGTATTCTTTGGCAATTTTTTCGAATTCTTCTCCCGCGCTCATCATGGCTTTTTCTTCATCAATGCGGAATTCAAAAAATGAATTTTGCAAAGCCACCGGACCATACGTGACCGGATTATCAGTGTCCAAAAGTGGATTGACCGGAACCCTTTCGCCCACGAATTTCTTAACCACCTCAGTTTCCAAAATCTCTAAATTCTCCACCGAGTGCGAAGTGTTAAAGCCATCCATAATGACCATGACCGGCATATTTATTTTTTCGGCGAGTTTCATCCCGATAATAGTTTTGTCATAAACTTCCTGAGCATTTTCCGAAAAAATCTGAATCCAGCCGGCATCCCTGCACCCCATCACGTCTGAGTGATCACCGTGAATGTTGATTGGGGCGCCCAGTGCTCGCGCTGAAATGACCATGAGAATTGGCAGTCTGGTGCCACTCGCAATGTAGAGCACTTCGTGCATCAAAGCCAAACCTTGTGAGCTAGTAGCAGTCACGACACGTGCTCCGGCCGCGCTGGCTCCCACCGCTGCGCTCATCGCACTGTGTTCTGACTCCACCTTAATCATTTCCGTATCCACTTCACCGTCCGCTTGAAATTTAGCATAGGTTTCGATAATCGGAGTCTGGGGAGTGATTGGATAAATCGGCATCACTTCCGGCTCGATTTGTTTCAAGGCTTCGGCCGCGGCAGCGCCACCAGTCAAGGCAAGTTTTCTTATAGAGTTTTTTTTATTTTCCATAATTGTCTGAACCACAGATTATCACCTGATTATCCTGATTACGCGTGAATTCAAAATTCAGTGAAATCATGTGGAAATCAGTGAAAATAAGTGGTTCTGATTATTTCTTTTTCATAATTATCGCTTTCACCGGACAAACTTGAGCACAAACTCCGCAACCTTTGCAATAATCATAATCCACGTCTGCTTTCAATTTAGCATCCTCTCCATGCTTTTTCATAGAAATTACCGCCTCCGGACAAAATGGCACGCAAGTTTCGCAACCAATGCACTTATCCTTATCTATTTCCGGATGCATATATCGCCAAGTCCCCGTTTTAGGTGATTTTTTTTGATCATGTTTTATAATTGCTCCGTGTTCCATAATAATCAATTTTAAAATTTATATACTATCATACGCTTTCTCAATCGCCATCACATTCTTGTCGGTGATTTCTTTACCGACTTTGGCTTCAAAAATTCTTCTAAACTCTTCAATAACGCTCTCAAGCGCCACAGATTCTGTTACCTGGATAAATTTTCCTAAAATCACAGTATTTGGCCTGGGTTGCCCGACAATACTCATCGAAATACCACTGGCATCAATTGGATGTATTTTACCCTCAAATTTACCGCCAATTTTAGCGATATTTTCTCTCACTTCGTGTTCGCTCATTTCAGTGTTTACTATAAGCGCCTCTTTCTTGTCTAAATTATTAGCCACATCCTGTGAAGTCAAAAGAGTGTCATCCAAAACTAAAACCACATCCGGGTCCACAATAGGTTCGTGCGTCAAAATTGGCGCATCGCTTATGCGCAAATACGTTTTGGTCGGCGCTCCGCTTCGCTCCGGCCCAAAATTAGGAAAAGCTTGCACGAATTTTCCTTCATAGGTGGCGGCTTGCGCGATAATTTCCGCTGCGGTTTTTGCTCCTTGCCCACCCCGTGCGAAAAAAATAACTTCAAAAATGTTTTTATGATATTTCATGTTTTTTTCCTTACTAATTTAGTAAAAACCTTTTCTATTATATCACAAAAACAAAAGGAACCCAAATTTGTGGGTTCCTTCTTTATTCAAAGCCTGCTTTTCCTATTTAGCCAATTCAGCCTCGATATCTTTGGTAAGTTGATCGGCGCTGACCACTCCGGTCTCAACCTTGTCATTCACAAAAATTGTCGGTGTACCTGAAATAGCAAATCCGGTCGCTTCTTTTTTTATTGCGTCAAGCCTAGCTTGATTGACTTTTCCATCCAAACATTGAGCGAATTTAGTCGTATCAAGTTTAAGTGCTGTGGCATAACTTTTGAAAAAGGTAATATCCTTAGCATTTGTCCATTCGGTTTGTGAGGCATAAAGCTTATCGGCATATTCCCAAAACTTTCCTTGATCCTGAGCGCAAGACGCTGCCAAAGCGGAATCTGCGGATTGAGGATGACTATCAACGGAAAGGTTCTTAAAGGAAAATTCCACCTTATCTTGATATTTGGTTATCATAGTACGGAAAGCTGGGAAAAGTGTTTTGCAATATGGACATTGAAAATCGGAAAAGACCACTACCTTAACTTTAGAATCCTTATTCCCCAAAGATGGGTCATCAGCAGAAATTGTTGGCGCAGAAAGATATTTTCCTACCGGCACACCCAAAAGTTGCGTATCCATGACATCTTGACCATTTGAAGCCTTAAACAGACCCTCAGCTTGAGTATAGAGTTCAGTTTTTTCCACTGCCGAGTCAAAGACAAAGAACGGCAAAGTTTTAACATCAAATTTAGCAATCAATTGTTTGCCTCGTTCAGAATCAAAATTGACTTTTTCTACGCTAATAGTTGGCATCACTCTTCGAAGCCAAACTAAAACCTCACTTGGATCACATTTTTCACAAGTGTCATCGCTAATAACACTCATCGGCACGGCCGGTGCGTCATAAGCCACCCAAGTTTTTCCACTCGCTTCGAAAATATCAGCTTTATTCAAATTTTTCTGAGAATAACCATTACCTTTTATCAACTGACTAACATCGACAAAGATACTTCCAACAAAAAGACCGGCTAAAAGGATAACTAGAGAAATTAAATTTTTCATTTTCTTCTCCCACATCTTTTTTTCTACCCATGCATTATGGATATTCTCTTTTTCAGCCCTATCATTCTCCTGAGGCTTTTCAAAAGTTTGCAACTCTGCCTTTTCCTTTTCCTTTATCTCTTCTTGTATGGCTCTAAGTTGTTCCCCCTCTTTTTTCTCAAAATCCATTTTTTCATCCATAGTTTTTTAAAAAATATTTAACTGTTGATTTTTTAATTTTCTACCGGTGCGCTTGTTCCATTAGGTACGCTTTGACCGTCAGGGTTACCTTGGGGATTTGCATTCGCTGCTGTGGCGGCTGCTTGTTTTTCTTGCGCCGCTTGAATAGCTTTGGCTTGAAGAGCATCTAAGTCATAATCCTGGGCATAGATTTTCATGCGATAATCATCAAAGCCCATTGTCACTTTTTTTAGCGCTTCATTTTTTACTGCTACACCGATAAGAATGCCTAAGACAAAAAACAAAGCCAACTCGATATAGAAATCGTGGCGTCTTTTTCTCACCTTAGTCACTGTCGGCTCTGACATTTTCTCTATCGTTGAGGCTTCAGCCTCCTGCATCATTTCCTTTTCGTCTTTTTCATTATCCATAATATTGTCTCACCCCTAGGGTAAATAATTACTTTATATAAAATTAGCACACATCAAAAAACCCCGCAATATTGCGGAATTTAGTATTTGTTTTATAATAAAAATCATACTTTGTTAAGTAATGTGTTCAGTAACTAATTACTTAACACTTTTCTTAGAGAATCTAGTCCTAAAAAAAATATTTTCTTTGAATTACAGAGTTAATTCTGTAATTTATTAATTTTTACTTTATTAAATATAAGAGCCCCGGTGATTAATTTAATCATCGGGGCTCGCCTTTTTCTCCTTTGTCTGTTTTTAGGCATTTTGCGGTTCGCTAATAGCCTTATTGTCAAAGATAGCCGCCATCTCTTGGCATAAATGTAGCGCATCAATAGCTCTCGCGTCACCCAAAAGACCAACGGAGACTTCTTTCTGCTGATGTGCATATTCAATTTCCGGCAAAATCCACGGGAAAAATATCCCTATCTTGCCATCATCAACAGAAAGCGTGGCTACAAAACGCCACTCGCCATTTGACGGACACCAAATTACCTGTGAGGACACTGGCGAGAGCATCTCTATCAACTCATTCACGCCAAAAGAAACGCCACAATGAAAATAATAATAGTTAAGCTTCTTCAATTCTGGGAAACGATCCGCCTCCCGAAATTCATCCATCTGTTGATTACTCATTGGTATTTTCATTTTCTTCTCCTCCACTCAGCATAATTAAGCTCATCTGATATTCGGCACACCTGCCCTTTCTACGTCTCACGCTTCTTTTTTCTTCTAATTTTATATATTAAGTGCCCAAGGCACATTGTTAAGGTTTATTTTACCCACAAAAAGCAGGTCTATTATTCTATATCAAAAAGCCATAAAATAGCAAATAAAAAAACTGCCGGCGCATAATGATGCTCCGGCAGAGGTTCTAAAAAATACAAAACATCAAATTTCTTCTTCTAAGTGTTCACCGATGAATATGACTTGTTCTCCGGTGGGAAAACGGCACTCTCCACCTTTAAGTCCTCGAGCTATACTAAAGTCTCTTTTTTCAACCTGACCGATCTCATAAATATTTGGATCGTCAGGTTCCGGACCATCAGAATCAACAATAGAAACAACCATGATACCCTGGTTAAAAGTGCGATCCATTTCGGCCTGACTAATTTTACCAACTTCCTGAGTATAGCGGAATATCGCCGGACGTTCCCAAAAGCTACGATCAATGACCACCCTGTACTCATTAGGAAGGATTCTGGGAATATTTCCCGGCATTCCTTCACCTGTGATGTGCGCATGACCTGCGAATTTTACACCGCGTTTACGTTGAGCTTCAATTTCCGGTATCCATATCGGAGTTGGTACCAAAAGCGCATCTGCCAAGGTCTTTCCAAATAGCTCGGGTCTGGGCTTTTGCATATTCTCAATTACTCTGTCAATGCTTTTGTTCCTCATGCCAAAAGCTTGACGGATATGGAACCAAAAATCTTCCACTATTTTAAGGCTATGCACCTTACGTAAAAGTGAAAATCCATTTGAACCTGGCCCAAATGATGGCCAACCATACAGTTTTTGCCCTGGTCGAACCGGAACATATTCAAAGTCAGGAATAGGGAATCCAACAACAGCCACGTCCAGATTGAAAACCCAAGGATAGCGATGCATGTCAGGAAGTTCTGCCGTTTCGCCACCGCTCAATTTACAACCAGCTCGCTTGCAAGCAGCAATTATGCTATCGATAATTTCAATGTGTTCTTCTTTTATAAGACGACCAACATTTAGAGTATCCCATAAATATGCCGGCTGAAATCCGGCGACATATGTATCAACAGCTCCCATAGCAACAGCGTTGAAACCAATAGTATCATATTTTTTGACCAAGGCCGCCAAGAGAGCTACTGTACCGGTTCCATCAGTCGAACCCTCGATTCTTTTTGCATTGGTTGGAATAGGTCCGCCACCGGCAAATCCACCAATCTCGCCTGCTACTTCAGGCCACGCTTTTTTGACGCGCTCCTTGATTAAGTCACTGAAACTATTGCCTTCGTCAATATTCACCCCAGCCGCTTCATAAGTAGTAGATTCCATCTCTTTCTCCTTGTCTTGATAAGTAATATTTTTGTTATCCAAATAAAAAGAGCAGCCCAAAGGCCCCTCCGCCAATGTTAGATGCACTCTAGCAAGATACAAGGGAAAAATCAAGGCAGGTACGTAAATGTGTACTTACATATGTACGTACTTCGGCAAGGGGTTAATTACTTGAATTAATTTTACCATTATCTTAAAAGACACTATCATTCTATCTTTCTATAGAAAGATAGAATTGTGCTTTTTATTTAAATGATGTCGCTAGTTGGGTGGTTCGGTGGTTCTCTAGGAGATTTGGTTGGACTGTAAAATAATGATATACAAAACTCTGTTCTTACAAACCACTCTCAACCAGCTTCAGATCTTTAATTAAGACATTTTTTATCGTTGGGTCATAGCTTTTTTTGTCTTTGTCGATGAGTTTAGCGAGAGATTTGAATTGATTGGCTATTCCTCGTTCAAGGATTGTAATTAATATTTTTTTAGTGCGTTTGTCCAGGAATGGATTAGCCTTGATCATTTTTAAGAAATTATTTTCATCTTCGATAAGTTTCATACTAGACAGTAGGATGTTTTTGGCCGACTTATTCTTGATGGAATTTTCCTTATAGTATTTTTCCACTTCAGCGCGGAAAAGAGCCGGGGTCATTTCTTTTTCTGGAGGAGTTGTCTCCGTGTTTTCTATGGTTATGCTTTCAGCGGAAACATTGGCCGTTTTTTCTTCAATTTGGCCGGTTGTGGCGGTGCCGGTGATGTCAGTCACAATTTCTGTGGCTCTCCCGGGATTGTTTTCATCTTCGGAAATTTTGGAAACTTCGACAGTATATTCTCCGTCACCTGTGCCTTCGGTTATGATGGTATATTTATTATTTTCCGGATTGGGAATAGTGACAAATTCATTTTCAGTGTCGCTTCCGGTATAGAAAGATCCCTCAATCTGATCATCTACACCCAAGCCCCGGATGTTTTTTCCGGCCCAATGCACTCCGTCCGGAGCGATGATTTGGATGTCGATAGGGGAAAAGACTCCAAAAGTTAGGATGTGCGTAATGCGCTTTATGTCATTTATGTAATCGCAATTGTTTTTGCCGGTTAATTTTTCAATTACATCGCACTGTGCGTTTGTCGGTAAATCTGCATGAGAAGAATCGACCTCCACTTGATTATCAGAGACTACATTTTCCGAACTATCTATCGGAACCGTTCCATCACCTTGTCCATATTTAAATCCTGAGTTGGATCCGCCATAATTTTCAGGCATACCATTTTCCCATTTTCCATCTTCGGTACTATTCACCACCTTGAAATCTTTGATTGTCTTTTCTTCTCCGCTAACATTGCCAACAATATTAGTAAAATTCACCTTTTCTAAATGGATAAGGGCAGACGAACTATTTAGAAAATCCAGAAATGTATTTATGGGATAATTATTAGGATAAGTTCGCATATCACCACTGGATGCTTCTTTTAGATAGTTATAATCGGGTAATAATTCTTGCACAGATCTGACTCGCAATTGAATATAGTCTTTTAAATTAGAAAAACCCGCGTGTTTAGCTTCAAGCCAAAAAATACCCTCTTCTATATTATCCTCAAATTTAGAACCAATTTCTCCAGCCTCCCAAGAAAGATAATCTTCTGGTGCTCCATGCTGTGGAGTTCCGAGAGTCACTAATTGATCCACATCATCTTGATACGCCGGACTTTCAATGTAATATCTCGCCACTAATCCTCCCATTGAATGAGCTACTAAATCAACTTTGGAAATTTTAGTTTCATTTTTTACATCATATATTTTTTCCTTTAATGAATCTGTTGATGAAACTGCAGTTTCAATATTGCTGTTGCGCCATTCATATGGAAACGTGAAGATGTTTTTGTTTTTAGTGTATCCATTTTTTTCAAAAGAAAGCATCAAATTATCATATATATGAAGAATTGGATCCAAAACAAGCTTGCCCCCTAATGAGGTTTGTGGCGCCGAACCTAAAATTCCAGGCACCACAATTACCGGATCGACGACCAAGTCACTATCCTTGAAAAAATCAAGCTTATACGATCCTGAGATACGTTTCCCCTTTTTAATCATAGAACTATCCTCTGTCGGACCAAGAACGTTATCATACCAATCATTTTTAAGTAATACTTTTCCAGCACAATCTTCTTCTGGATTCTTGCAAACCATTTCCGACTGAAGGGCATATGAATCGCCATCTTTCTCAAAATTGGAATTAATTATTTCCAAATAACTCCACTCGCCTACTAATATATCATCTTCATTATATTGAACTGCGACATCCACGTTTTTATTATCGTAAAAATCACAATTTTCAAAATGGGCTTTTCCACCAAAAAATGACACTGCCGAAGAGCCAACCATTCCGGCATAGGCCGTAGACACAAAATTCCTCAAAAAAGAAGATTGGGCACCACCGCCATCTATTTTATGTCCCGCCCCATGAATTTTCACATAACGCAAAAAAGATACACCCGGCTCGGGATCGTCACTATAAAACCGACCATAGAATTTGATAAACGGGTCATTATGGTCGGAGTCGGACGCAATATCTATCGGCGCATCTTGTTCTCCATTCGCTACCAATTGACCGTTATAAACAACGATTCCGGTGTCATCACCATTGATATCCTTATTAAATCTTACCCGCGCCCCTTTTTCTATGATCAGAGTAGCTCCGTAATAAATAGAAACTTTTTTTGTAAAATTAAGATTGTCAGAGCTATGCCAAACGGTATCTTGACATATTCCTATCTCCGTATCGTCTTCATAATTCTCATTTTCATCATCTGCTTTTATATGAGAAACACCCAGGCTGAAACTCAGCGCCACGCAAAAAAATATTGCGACAAAATTACTTAGTATTATCCCCCTCTTTTGTTTGGTCATTTTTTTTAGAGAAGTTAATAATTAACAAAACAAAAAAAGCGACGTTTAGCCATGGCCAATATTGATTAATTGTGAAATAAAAATATTTTGGATAAAAGCTATAGACACCCATAAAGTACAAATATGCAAAAAAATTTAAAGTAATTGATATCCAGAATATAGAACATACTTTATTTTTTCTTCTTATGAAAAACCACGCGCCACCAATCCCTAATAGTATTATTATTAAATAAATCGTATTAGCAATAGCGTTTCCCAATCCAATATCATCGAGCATACTTTTTTCCCCAACCCCGCAAAATTTTTATTAATTATTTTTTTTGCGCCGGTAGGTTTTTTATTTTAATTTTTACCTTATCTACAGCATAACACGTACAGACCATATCACAAGGGCTTTTATAAGCCTAACTGTGGATAAAAAAAACGGCCTTACTTTAAGTAAGATCGCCTGATAAGATTATACAATTGAAATTCGCTCATTATGCAGTAGGTCATCTCCAATCCACAATCTCGATTTTTTTGTTTTTTAGGGTGATTAATAGTTTTTGCTCTGTTAAATCTTATGATAAGCTATTTATTACTTTCTAACAATAATATTCAAGATAAGTGCAATAATTTTTTCTTTATCTTTCGGATTACTACTGGCAACCAGGATTGTAAGCGCTGTGAGAGCCGACGGAGTTAGCTTAGACACATCCAAAAGGTTGGCTTGTCGCAAAAACCACACAAAAGCGAATGCTCCGCTTCGTTTATTCCCATCAATGAAAGGATGGTTTTTTACCATAAAATACAAAAGTTGCGCCGCTTTTTCTTCCGCGCTTACATACAGTTCTTTGCCGGAAAATGTTTGCATCACATTCCCGACAATCCCCGCTACAGATCCAGCAGTTCTTTCCACACCGAAAATATCAGCTGCTTCTGATTTTTCAATAAGCTTAGTTTTTAGTTCAGTCAAGCAAGTTACGATTTTATCAGCAGTTAACTCAACTTTCTTTTTAGTCAGCTTTCCTTTCGGCAGGGCGTCTCGATCATAGGCATCCAAAGAAAGCCAAGTGTCGGCGAAAAGCGCGACGAGTTCCACCGCATCTTCTGCATCAACAACCGACCCGGCCGGCAATAATTTCTTAATATCCGCAACCACACCCAAAAACCGGTCATAATTTTTGGCGATCCGCTTCTTATCCACCACAAAACCGTCAACAATATAGCTGCGCAAAGTTTTTGTCGCCCATTGACGAAATTTGGTGCCGATAAGGGAATTTATACGGTAACCAACCGCGATAACGACGTCCAGATTATATTCTTTGATTTTTCTTTTTATTTCCCTTTCACCCTCTTTTTGAACTTGTAAGCGATCCTTACACGTTGAAAATTCATCCAACTCACTCTCTTTAAAGATACGCTTGAGATGAATAGTAATGTTTTGAGGAGTAACATCAAAAATTCGCGCCATCTCAGCCTGAGATGCCCAAATTGTTTCATGCGAAAAATCACCCCGAAGTTCGATGGCTCCGGATTTGGCCTGATAGATGACCGGTTTTTCGTTTGTTTTTTTCTTTTTCACCATAATTTTAGATATATGCTTATGCTTGTTATAGTGATATTATAACATCATATCTATTTACTTGCAATCATTCTTTCTATGATTCTCTTCCCAACCCACAATCTCGATTTTTTTGTTTTTTAGGGTGATTGCCAACTTTTGCCCTGTTAATTTTTTGATTATTCGGGACGTAATTAAACTGCGTCAATCTGTTTGGTGTTGGTGCAATCCGGGAAATTGGCGCAACCGAAGAACGGTCCGAATTTTCCTGAGCGCTTCATCATTTCTCCGCCACATTCCTGACAACGCAAACTGTCTTCTTGTTTCTTTTGATTGCCCTCTAATTCTAAAACAAAAACTGATTCGTTATGATCTTCGGTTATGATAAACACTTTGTGCCTGGCGCGCGTCATAGCCACATACATCAACCTTCTTTCTTCCGCTTGCGGATAAGTCTCTCCCCGGCTCAACACGATACCTAAAATTGGATCATCCGTCACTCCGGAAGGAAACCCATATTTTCCAGCTATCATATCCATAATTATAACATAATCAGCTTCAGAGCCCTTGGAGGCATGAACCGTGAGAAATTTTATAGAAAGATTCTTATAGGTTTCTTGAAAGTGGAGAAAATTGTGCGGTTTATTATGTTTATATCTGCCTAGGACAAAAACCGAGGTATTATTACCTGTCTTGGAAACTTCATGGGAGATTTTTTCAAACACTTTTTGCAAAAGATGGTCAGGGTCATCATTTCTTTTCTTGGAAAAAATTTCAACCGCTCCTCCTTCTAAATATTTCTCAGAGCGAACTTCCTTTTTAATCTGGCTGGGATTTTTCATGATGAAACGGTTGGTCACGACT
>JBBREE010000016.1:0-22987 GCA_038203255.1 Candidatus Moraniibacteriota bacterium
AGATAATAGATTTCTGTTTTTATTAAAAACATAAACAACGATTGGAACTATTGCATATTTTGAATTTATTTCTTTTGTATGATCAACAAAAGCATGCGTCTTTAGAATGTTCATCACAAGGTCCAAAACTTCTTCATTAAGTTTTTTCCAAACATTTATTAAATTTTCCTTATTATCCGCACTATGCAACTTAACCATCTCTGATCCCTTATTATGCAAAATCCCTAACAAACAATAGATTATAAAATCAAGATTAAAAACGAATCCTTGTTTCTCTAGGTCCTTTAATTTATTTTTAAATTCTTCTCGAGCCTGAGGCCAATAACCCGATATTTGAGCAAGAGCCAATTCGGCATCAGTTAAATTGATTCCGCTGGCATTTACAATATAAAAAATATCTATGGCTTCTTTTAAGCTTGCTTTAACAGGTATCACTTGCTCAACAAACTCGGCATCAGGAATCATTTCCACTGCTCTTAGATTGTCTGAAAGAACATCTTCCTCTTCTCTCGTAATCTTATTATCTCCTTCTTCGAGTCGTCTTATAATATCACGATCTCTTACTTTTTTTTGAAAAATATCTGTCACATTTACCCAATAAGGGTTATTTTTCATCTTATTCTTCGTATAATACTCCATTTCCAAGGTCTTAACATTTACATATAGACCTCGAGGATCATTTATTATATCTTTCTCGGTATAATAAGGAGGAATTTTTCCCCTTATAAGCATGTACAAAGTTGTAATTCTTTGTTGCCCATCAAGAATAATTTTTACAGCCCCTTGCTTCTTTTCATATTTCCAAGCACCTTTTAATTCTGGTGGAGTGTTAGTTTCCCAAGTTAACATTGTCCCTGTTGGATATTTTTTAGTCAAAGAAACTATGAGATCTTTAGCATCTGATCTCTTCCAAACATATTCTCTTTGAAAAGCCGGTATAAATAACTGGTTTTCATCAATTTTATCTAAAATTTGATTTATTTTCATATATATAAATTTATTTAATTATTGTTTATGTAAGTAATAGATTACGTACTAAAATCTTCGCTTTTTTTAATATCTCAATGGCTAATTATTTGAAAGAGTACAAATTTTTTAATTTCCATAACTAAATATTTGTATTTCTTTACTCTCAATTTTTGGTTTGATTTTATCTATAACTGACTGATCAACAAAAACACTATTATCCAATATATTTTTTATTTTTTTGTCGTTTATCCAATCATTTATAAATATTTTTTGACTATAATCACCATAAGCATATTTGCAAAGTGGCTCACTAAAATTTAATTTTAATTTTAATCCAAGTGCAATTCTTTGAATCCACACCTCCAATAAACCAAAATTTGAAAGAGTGCAAATTTTTTCTTGAATCCTTTCCAATAACTCGTGTTGAGACTGCTTCGATAGTTTTGGAATATAATCAGACATTAAGCGGGCAACAAAAGGGAAACAATTTGGATTATTATAACCTATATCAATTAAAATTCCTGTTATTGTTTTCTCTTGATATCTATAATGATCCATCTTAACCACATCTATAATTTTTGATAATCTGTTTTTCAGAACTCCAGAGTTTGGAAATTTTTTACCAATTTGTTGGATTATCAACAATTGTCGTAATAATTCGGCTCTTGATAGTTTTTGTGGAACTAATTCATATTTTAGCGAATCGACCTTGTCATCTTTTAATGACCCACCAATAATATCTTGATTAAAACGAGTTTTGTTTGTATTTAGGCGAAATCCAGGATCAAGCAGTACTTCACTAAGACTTTTCAAAATAATATCGCCGTCACTAATATCGTTTACAAAAATTCGGTAGTCATCTCGATATCTTAATATATAATATTTTTTATTATCAATGATACCGTTCAACTTCTGGGATAATTCATGATCCACATATCCCAAAACAATTTCTGCAATGAAATCCATCAAACTACTTCCCTCAGGAATTCCGTTAGTTTGACCATTATTCATTGCTTGAAGATGGCAATCAATTTTATTACCAAATAATTCACTAAATCCACGCTTTGTCTTTCCAATCTTTTTTGAATGTATAGCCCATGCTAAAGAATGAGTATAAATTGACCCATAACAGTTGCTGATATCTGTGTGATATATAAATTTATAATCAAGCGCCATCGAAATTGATTTTTTTTCGACATTATTTACCCACTGGCTAATCTGTGCCGCTTTTTGTTTCCTTTTGCCCATTGGTATTATAGGCAAGCTTTCGCATCGAATATTTTTAAATTTTTGAAATTCCTTAAAACGATTTTGTAAAAATTTCCAGTTCTCTTTTTCAGTTATGATGTTGACCAGCGAAACATACATCAATGGATTTATGATTTGATATTTTCTCCAAGCATATTTACCATCCTTATTGCCGTATAAAACATGATTTGCTGTTTCTTTATCTTTTGCTTTTTTTAAATCTGATAAATCCAATATCTTTTTTTTAAATGCTTTGTCAACTGCCAATAAGACATCTTTAAAGATAAAATAATTGGGTAATTCGATATTTGAAAAAGCATCTTGTGTTAAAAAGAATTTTTTTGCATCTATATGATTCAAATTAAGAATATTCTTTTCCATAATTTCACTAATAAATTACCCTCCCCACCCATCAACTTTGACAATAGTATACACAGTAGCGAATAAGGGATTAGATTAATCTATCATATTTACCGCATCCCGCAACGAAATCCCAAGTTTCTTAATAACACCCACAACTAAGGCATTGCCCATTATGAATGCACGTTTAGTGTCAGAAGCACTCTCTGTATGATTGTCAGGAAACATATTTAAACGTTCTAACTCTAGTGGCATCAATCTTCTTAATCTTCCCGACTTTGTCATAATAACATGTTTAAACCTTGAAGGAGAAGCTCCTCCTTCTCCAGTAACAATCGTCCTTGAGGGTTTATCAAGTCTATCTGGAAAAATCATACCACCTTCTGAGTAAAAATACACATGTCCCGACTTTGTTTTTCTTTCCTCTTTCTTACTCCCCTTTAATTTTTCCCAACGCTTAATGTCTGATTTTTTTATGAAGAATTCTTTTGATACTCTTTTTTCATCTATTATAAAATCCCCCAACAATGTATATTTGCCTTTATAGTCTGGGATAACTTTCGCAGTTGCAACATTGCCATCTATCATAATTCCAGCATTATAGAAAGGACTTATTTTGGGACTATGCTCGGAAAATCCCTTTGAAACACTTGCTACATCATCATCAATATAAAACTCTTTTATATCTAGACTTATCTTCTTCACTGGAAATGCTTTCGCAATTACACCCTGACTATGCAACCATCCCTTAATGTCCTTATTTTCTTTCATCTTCTTGTATAGAAGAGTACCTTTTTTATATCCCATTATAAAGGTCCTCCGTCGCCTTTGTGGAAATCCATATTCTGCCGCATTAATGACTCGCCATTCCACTGCATATCCAAGACTAGCAAGTGATGCTAACATCACAGCAAAATCACGACCCCTCTGCGATACCGGAGATTTTAAAAGCCTATCAACATTTTCAAGCATTAGAAAATTTGGAGATTTTTTTCCTTTCTTTTTTAGAATATTGAATATAGACCACCATAATACTCCCTTTTTTCCTTCTAGTCCCGTAGCATGACTCAATGTCCTTGCAACAGAATAATCCTGACAAGGAAAACCACCCACCAATAAATCATGATCAGGTATTTCATTTATCTTTTTACTCACAACAACCTGTATATCTTCACAAGAATGTCCCTTTTTACCAAAACTTTTGATATATATATCAGAAGCATGTTGTTTGGTCGCCCCTGGCTCCCATTGACTGCTCCATACAGTCCGGTATTTAGTTTTCCTATTGCTTGCTGACTCAAGTCCCAATCTGAACCCTCCAACACCTGCAAATAATTCAACAATCCTTATTTCTTTCATATTTTTTAGTATATTTTTATTATATATCTACCCTAATAGATTATATCAGATTGATCAAATTTGATCAAGTTTTAATTGTTCCTGTATATATTTAGCATTCAACCAGAAACAATTTTTTGTGTGTCTATTCTTATTGGTAAGTATGTCCGCAACTGGGAGCTCCGAAGTATCGTTCTTATTTATAGCATGTGGCCGCACATGTGCAATCCCATTATATGAACTACCAGGAAAATATGTTAGACTTATTTTCTTACCACTTTTCTGTTTCTGTATTTCCTTTATTATTTTTCCTTCATTTATCAGCTCTATTGTCTTCTCCCAAACATCTTTAACTTTATCCATGTCCTTCATGGGGAAATTCCAAAACATTGTTTTTCTCAAAATTATATCCTCCGTATCTTTTTGTTTTTGAAATATTACAAATAAAAATTTTTTAGTTTCTAACTGGAAGTGAAACTCAGCCATTATTTCATCCGCTTCACTATACCAAATCTGAGTCACCAAATCTTTGTAGTCAAAAGCAGCAAATGGTATCGATTCCTTCAATGACCCATTATGTTCCATCGTAATAACCTTAAGTGTCACATTCGCTTTTTCCAGCTCTTCAATCTTATTTGAAGTAACTTTCAATATACGATTTACAATCAATCTCTTATAACTTTTTGATTTTTTCTCAAGATTGGAGCCCAGTGCTGCAAGTATTTTTTTATCAGTCTTTCCTACGAAGGGTGAGAATCTTTCCGCAATAGCATCCTCTATAGTTTCCAATCTTCTTTGCTTATTAAAAATAGAATCCGTACTCAGCTTTTCACCCAATAATTTTGTCCTGATAAGATAATTTATGTATTGTTGCTTAAAGGAAAATGCACGTGGCTTTGCAGGAATTCTGTTCATGGGCTGGTCCCGCATCACTCGGCTATTTGCCGCTTTTGTACAGGCTCCTAGATAATATGTATCACCTTCCGAAAGCAGATGAGCTTCACCTCTTTTTATCTTAGCAACTATGTATTCCCAATCCTTTTTAATCTGAAATATATCCTCATTTGAAATATCTTCCAGTAAATCCAACAAATGTGCAAATTTGAATTTATAATCAAGGATACTCTTATTCTCCACCCATAAATAAAACATCAACAATAATGTTCTGTTTTTCTTTAAAAATGAACTGAGTTCCCATGTTTCACTCACAACATTATCATAGTTTATCATTGAAAAAACTAGTCTCTCTTTAGAAGAGAACTTAAATTTAGAATGCTTTTTTAGGGGGGTAGTTTTAAGTTCTACGCCTGCGACAATAAAGTCAGGCTCACTAACGTTGCCGGGATTGATTTCAAAAAAATATTTCTCCATAAGGTCTCCAAGAAAACCCTTGCGCTTCATTCCATATTCCCCAAGCTTATCCTCTATAGAAGAAATATCCTCATTAGACATTATATCCCGCAGTGACTTGTATAAAATAAGCTCTGCCTTTTTAAAGACTTCTTTTTTTGTTGTATATAATTTATCCATATTAAGTTAGTGCAGATATGTCTATGCGAGACCAATCCTTTTCTACTATAATTATGTGATCCACAATGTTTATATCTAAAATTTTTCCAGCATTAATTATTTTCTTCGTCATCAATATATCATCTTCTGATGCATCAGCACTTCCTGATGGATGATTGTGAGCGATTATTATTGAAGCGGCTAAAAAATCAATGGCGGGCTTAAAAATTTCTCTAGGATGCACAAGATTAGCATTCAAGGTTCCTATTGAAATAGTCTCCTTGTGAATAAGTTGATTCCTAGCATTGAGATAAAGTGCCACAAAATGTTCTTTCTTGGCTGTGCGGAGTTCTTGCAATTGAGCCACTGCATCTTTGGCATTAGAAATAGTTGGTAGATTATTATCTTCCACTTCTAGTGCGCGCTTCGTTAACTCAAGGGCTGCGAGCAAGAGACAGGCTTTACCTGGACCTATTCCTTTTATTTTCGATAGAGTTTCAAAATCTAGACTTAACAACTTCTTCTTGGGAAACTTATTTAATATCTCTTCCGACACTTTCAAGACATTTTTTCCTTCGATCCCAGTTCTAAGCAAAATTGCCATGAGTTCGCTATCACGAAGACTCTCCACACCTCTCTCTATCAACTTCTCTCTGGGCATTTCATGTTTGGCTAGATTTTTTAATTTTGCCATAGAATTTATTTCTTCCAATCCTTAATTAAAACCCCTCCTCTAACCCTCTTAACAGTAACCTTTTGTTTCTCTCTCCATTTAAGCTCCCGCACAATCTCAATCGGAATTGTCACAGCAATTGATTGCTTTCCAACTTTGGTTAATTTACGAACTTCGGTTTCGTTTGTTTTTTTGTTTGCCATAAAATTATGTAAGTAATTAATTACGTAATTATTTACGTACCATATTTATATACCTCCATTCTACCGCTGTTTACCCTCAAAGTAAAGAAAAACGGGCTTTCATGCGCCCGTTTTGTGTTTTTTAATGTTCCAAAATCTCCAACCTCACTTCTTCTCCCTTAACCGACAATTTAGCGGTGCCACCGATTGGAAAAGTGAAAAGTGGGGATGTGTGACCAAAGTCCAGGTTGATTGCAACTGGAATATTATCCAATTCTTTTTTGGTTTTGATCATTCTTATTACTTTTTCATTACTAATGCTCTTATGTTTTTGAAAACGGCCCAGAACAATTCCTCTGACCTCGGAAAATTCCGGGTGATGCAACAGAGCTTGAAAATTTCGATCAAATTCTTTGAGAAATAAGTCTCCGACTATGTTGTCATCTTCTAGAAACAAAATAACATCCTTAAGGCTCGGCATAAATTCGGTGCCAGAAAGAAGCCTAAATGTGCATAGATTTCCCCCGATTATTTTCCCTTCCGCCTCGCCCTCGCTCACGACTAGAGCGCCATCATTTTTGAAAAATTCCCTTTTTTCCTGATCAAGATACCAAGCGTCATCACTCCACTCTTTTGATGGCAAGATATCAAAAGAACTTTCTGATATAAGACACTTTTTGAAATATTCCACAGTATAATCATTGCCTTTTTTCATACCGAAAGTGGAAAAATCCGGTCCGGAATAATTGACTAATCCGGTTTTTTGATAGATAGCATTTCCCAGAGCAGTGATGTCGGAATATCCGCAGAGAATTTTTGGATTATTCTTTATCAAATCATAATCCAAATATTTCAAAATTTGATTAACATTAAATCCGCCAATCGCCGTGAGAACTCCTTTGACGTTTTTGTCGGAAAAAGCTTCGTGCAAATCTGAAATTCTAGACTCAATAGAAGACGATCCTGCTTCGTCTATTTCTTCGGCATTTTTAGAATAAGTTATTCTTAGTCCCAACTCCTCCAATTTTCCCACCGCCAAATCCCTGACGCTCTGGGAAATTATCCCTAAGCTATTAGAAGGCGCAATAACCCTGATTTCGTCTCCTGCTTTTAATTTTTCTGGAATCATAATTTTTATCTTATTATCTACCTAAAAAACTTATGCCTCCATTCTACCGCCCTTTAGCCTCAAAGTAAAGAAAAACAGCCATTTCAGGCCGAAGGTGTAGCTTTGTTATTTTTCCTCTCTTTTTTTAACCCACCACCTTTTGAGATATGACATCGAAAACGTTGAAAGGACAAAACCCCTTCATTCAATCATTTCCCCTGTTCTCCTGCCCTATCCTCCAGATGATGCAATAGCTCATTAACGATCGACAGAATTAGGCTAAAAAGCAATGCCCACCAAAAGCTGTCAACGAAAAAACCTGAAACAATCTTACTTGTCAGGAGCACTAACGTCGCATTAATTATAAAAGTAAAAAGGCCAAGTGTCACGATATTGATTGGAAGTGTCAAAATAACAAGAACTGGACGAACTATCATATTGAAAAAACCAAGTACAACCGCAACAACTAAAGCCACAAAGAAACTTGCTACAAAAATTCCCGGCAATAGATATGCCGTAATCATAACTGCGAGGGCTGAGAGAAACCAATGAATTATAGTTTTCATAGTGTTTGTTTTTATTTGATTATATTCTTATTTTCCATAATCTATTTATATATCACTACCTCCATTCTACTGCTATTTAACTTCAAAGTAAAGAAAAACGGGCTCTTGGGAGCCCGCGCCTATCACCCTGACTCGAATTATAGTCGCCGACTTATTTCAACTCCTTCTTTTTGCCTATTACCTTGAAATTCCCTCTTGTCACAACTTTTTTCTTCGTTTCTTTTTCAATTTTCTCCCTCGCTTCTCCAGCAATCTTTCCGCCTTTTCTGACATCCGTCCTGATTTCATTCAGTCCTTTAGAATTTTTAGATTTTGAAATGTCGGTGGAAGTGGCTTCCGCCAGCATCGTTAAGATTAGTTCAATATCCCCCATATGATCTCTCAAATTGTCATTATTTTTCTTGTCCAGATTTTTTATCCTCATCAAAGATCCATAATCCTCATCGAAAGTATTCTTATAGATCTCATTGGTCAAAATCCCAAATTCATAACCATTTTTAATACTCCTCTCTTTCCATTCATCAGTCAGGGTGTTTCGAACAGCAATTCCTCGCATTCTTTTTTCTACCCAATCCTTAGGATAACCTTTTTTCTCATAAATTCCTTTCGCTCTGTTTACCGCCAACTCCGGATCAGCAATTTCGTCGATTCTTTCCTTTCCCACCTTTGCCAACCACAATTTGAACGGTTCAGCTTTTTTGCTCGGCACGGATTGCACCAAACGTAAAATCGTTTCAACATCTCCTGCATCAGTAAGTCTCATTTTCCCATCTATAGCTTTCATTTTCAACTGGTCACATTTTGTGACCACTTCACTTCCTTCATTTTTCAAACGATTTTTAAGCGTAGTCCAATATGTCTTAGCTTTACTATGATCAGCTTGATCGGTTAAAATCGCAATGATGTCAATAACAGAAAAATACCATTTCTCTTGCTTTTCATTCCAGTCCCGACGGACTGAATGTTTTTCAAAAATCGCCAAACTATTTGTTATTTCTTTAACCATATTTTTGTTTTTAGTATTATAATGATATTATAACACCACGCTAAATCCTGTCAATTATAGTAAAGAAAAACGGGCTCTTGGGAGCCCGTAGAGTATTTGTCTAAGCTATAATCCTTCCCCCTTGCCCGACTTGATCAAGTTTGACAGAGAGAAGTTTGGAGATGCCGTCTTCGCCCATCGTGACGCCATAGAGAATGGAGGCTTGGCGCATAGTTTCGCGGTTATGAGTGATGGTGACGAATTGCGTGTCGCCGGAAAGTTCCGTGAGAATTCGGCTAAAGCGCTTGGAGTTGGCTTCATCGAGTGCCGCTTCCACCTCGTCCAAGACAGCAAATGGAGGCGGATTGTGAGAGATGATGGCAAAAAGAAGCGCCAGAGAAGTCAGGGAGCGTTCTCCACCGGACAACATTGAAAGGTTGGCAATTTTTTTGCCCGGAGGACAGGCGGAGATGTCGATGCCGGTTTGCGCTTCTTCTTTCTCTTCTTTTGTTTCATTTTCCAGCTCAGTTTCTCCTTCTTCGGTCGCTTCCCTTTTTCTTATGGCGCTACGGCTTTCGATTTTCACTTTGGTGAGATGCGCGTTGCCACCGCCAAAAATGATACGGAAATATTTAGTGAATTCTTTGTTGATTTCTTCGTAAGTGGTCACGAATTCTTTTTCAATCTTTTGATCCATTTCCTTGATCACTTCTTTGAGTGACAAAATGGCTTTTTCCAAATCAGCCGATTCAGTTTCTAAAAATTCGAAGCGCTTATTGGTTTCTTGATATTCATCAATGACAATCGGATCAATGCCCCCAATTTGTTCCATTTGGGTTTTCAATTTGGAAATTTCTCCCTCCAGGATACTACGGTTAATCGGCTCTGAAGATTCTTTCAATTCATCCGGTTCAATGTGAAGCGCTTCTTTGATTTCGCGTCTTAAGTCTTCTTCCCGCACTTCTATTCTTGCCAAAGCAATCTTAGCTTCATTGAAATTATCCTTAAATTTCCCCAGTTCATTTTGACGCACGCGCAATTGTTTGTCCAACTCGAAAAAGTTCTGTCGAGCGTCTCTGCTCTGAGCTGACATTTCTGCAATCTTTTTTTCCAACTCCACCGCTTCCGCTTCTATCTTTGTGATTTTAGCTTGCAAATCCGCCGTTTTCTTTTCCATCTCGGAAATCAAAGCTGTTTGCGCCACTTTTTCTTTTTCAAATTTAGCCACTTGTTCCGCACGGGCCTTTTTAAGTTTTTCCATTTCAGTAGCGTCCTCCTTTTTTTCTTTCTTACCTTTTTCAATATCAGCTCTCAATTCAAACAGTTTCTGGCTAATGGCCCGGGCATATTCACGGATATCTTGCAGTTCAGACATCTCTTCCACATTTTCCAAGCGGTGAATGAGTTTTTCTTGATCAGCTTTTAAATCGAGCAACGCCTCTTTTACATAGCCAAAATCAATCCGAATACTTTCGATTTTTATTTCTTCAACCAGCCGTATGTTTTTTTGTCTTTCCTTTTCAATTTCAATCCGCCCTTCAGTGACAATGCGCTCACGCTCCAGTTGACTAAGCAAATTCCTTTTTTGCCGTAGATCATCTTCCATTTTGGGCAAATCATTGTTTTTTTCTTCTTGCTTGCCCTCTTTTCCAATCGCGTCCATTAATTTGTCCACTTCTCTTTGCACATTCATCATTTTGCGCCCGATATCTTCCTTTACTTCATTAAAAGTGCTTTGTTCTGTTTGAAAATTATGCCACAAATAGGAAAAAAGATTGGCTTGCTTCTCTTTTAAGTCTCTGGCTACCGTTTCACTTTGAGAAGCTTTTTCAGCTTGGCGTTTCAGGAGTCGCAAATGAGGTTTGAGTTCCTCTGTCAGCTCACGCACTCTTTTTAAATTATCCCGCGAAGTTTCCAACTTTCGAATGGAACGTTCTTTTTTAATTTGAAATTGTTTGACGCCGGCCGCGTCTTCGATAACAGTGCGTCTTTCTAGTGGAGTGGCATTCAAAACAGAATCAGCCATACCTTGGTTCACAATGGCATAACTTTCTTTGCCCACTCCGGCTTTGGCCAAGAGATCTCCAATGTCTTGCAAGCGGACGCGCGAACCATTAACCGTATATTCAGATTCTCCGGAACGAAAAATTTTTCGCCCCACGGAAACTTCATCAAACTCCAGTGGAATGCGATGATCACTATTATCCAAAACAAGAACCACACTGGCCGAACCTAAGCGTGCTTTTTTTCCACTGCCGGCAAAAATGATATCCTCTGATTTTTTGCCCCGCAGATTTTTCATTGATTGCTCGCCCATCACCCACCTGAGAGCATCCGCCACATTGGATTTTCCACTACCGTTTGGTCCGACAATGGCCGTAGTCCCCAGACTTTTTTCCCCACTGAATCCAATTTCACCAGAGGACGAGGTCGGCAAAAAATCCAACGTTGTTTTGTTGGCAAAAGATTTGAACCCACTCATTTCAATTCTTTTTAAATACATCGAAATTATCCAAAAATATCTACAATAAAAAATTGCTACTATAATAATATAGTCATAAGCATTTTAATTATACCATATTGTGGCAAAAATAAAACTCCTCATTAAGTGAGGAGTTTTTTAAGTGTTTTTTCTACCATTCCTTATCTTCCAAGGCCTTCTCTGCGGCGCTTCTTTGAGCTTCTTGTTTGGATTGTCCTTTGCCTTCGGCTATGAGTTCATCGTTTAAATAAACTCCCACCACAAAT
The DNA here is from genome assembly GCA_038203255.1 of Candidatus Moraniibacteriota bacterium. GTDB lineage: Bacteria > Patescibacteriota > Minisyncoccia > Moranbacterales > UBA2206 > CAIKZD01. Next base: position 11,687 of record JBBREE010000016.1, read on the forward strand.
TGTTTATCATGGTCTGGCCCGGATTCGCTGGTCACACGATAACTTGGGGTGACGCCGGCTTTGTCTTGCGCTTTTTCTTGAAAATGACTTTTCGGATCCATATAGAGTTTTTTCTCGATAATTTCCGGCAATTCACAAACAACATTTTGCATAATAAAGTCCCGGCATTTATCATAGCCTTTTTCTTTTTGATCGAGATAGATGGCGCCAGTAATCGATTCGAAAGCGTTGGCCAAGAGATATTGACGCGCGCGTCCGGTGTCTTTAGCTTCCCCACGACTCATGAGGAGATATTTTTCCACACCCAGTCTCCCAGCAATTCTAGCCAGCATTTCACCGTTCACCAAAGCCGCTCGCCAATTAGTCATTTCACCTTCCGGATTGTTAGGAAAATTTTTGTAAAGATACTCGGTCACAACCAATTCCAAAACAGCGTCTCCTAAAAATTCAAGACGTTCATTATGATCCAGTTTGTAATTCCTGTGCTCATTAAGATATGAGCGATGGGTCAAGGCTTGCTGGAGAAGTTCCGGATTGTTAAACTCTACTCCTAGTTTCTTGGATAGTTCTTCTGACATAATCAAGAATTTTCAATTCTCAATTCTCAAACAATTTTCAATGACATAATTTTCACTTTGAAACATTGATCATTGAGAAATTAGAAATTGTTTAGAAATTGTAAATTAGAAATTAGAAATTTAAAAAATTAATTAATTTACTCTGATTTTTTATTATCACTTTCTTCTTTTGACGCCACAGTCTTCTTCTCTTTTTTAGACATATCATTTTTCATCGGTTCGCCCAGTTCTCGGTAAATGGTGCCTAAAACTCCGTTGACAAAACGCCCGGATGATTCTCCACCAAAAGATTTAGCCAATTCAATGGCTTCATTGATCGCCACTTTCGGCGGCACTTCTTCGTAATTACCAAAAAGCAACTCCTGAATACCTAGGCGCAAAATGTTGCGATCCACCACCGTCACTTGCTCAAGTGGCCATTCCGGAGCGCATTTTTCAATCAGTGGATCGATTTGACCCACATTTTCAATGGTATTTTTAACTAAAGATATGACAAAGGCGGTATCATCCATTCCGGGACCAAATTCTTTGATGTTTTTGTCAATGATATGTTCCAGTCCTGCGCTTTTTTTGCCGTTAAAATCCCACTCATAAAGACACTGCATAGCGATTGAACGAGAAAGATGCCGATTCGCCATAATTATTTTTTATTTTTTACTTTTAGCTTTTTTATCAGCTTTTTTCATGGTGTTAACCACTTCTTTGCCTTTGTAAAATCCGCACTTCGGACAAGTGATATGAGGCAATATCTGAGCTTTACAATTGGAGCAAGCGACTAGGGCTTTTGGCTTAATGGCATGATGAGCTCTGGCTCTGTCTCGCCTGGCTTTGGTATGTCTCTGTTTAGCTACTGGCATAACTTTAGGTTTTAAATATTTACAATAAATTAAGATTATCACCAAATCACTGTTTTGGCAAGAAGAGAGCTTGGCAAAATTTTTAATTAGAAGTTATACGCGATGTCTCCCAGTTCGTCTGTTCTCTTAATGATAATTCCACGTGCTTTGAGACGGTCTATAGCCTCTTGCGCCGGATGACCGTAACGATTATTTTTGCCTACGGAAATGACGGCTTCGCGCGGTTTTACCTTATCCAAAAATTCTTCACTGGTTGCATATTTGGAACCGTGATGCGCCACCTTCAAAACAGTCGCGGATAAATCTTCACCTGAGGCGAAAATTTTTGCGTCTTCTTCGGTCGGAAAATCTCCGGTGAAAAGAAAGGAGTTTTTGTGATAGGTGAGTTTGGCCACCAAGCTGTCCGCGTTAGTGTCTTTGGGATTATCCACTAAATCAGGCCCGGGATAAAGAATGGCCAAAAGCATATCATCCAATTTTATGTTCATTCCCTCACTCCCTCGCAGTCTTTCAATTTTTTTCTCCTCAATTATTTTTTGATAGCTGGCATAAACCAAGGAATCACTATGGGCGGAATTATCAATCACTTCGGAAACGGTATAGTTTTTTAGAACTCCCAGAAGTCCTCCGATATGATCTTGGTCCGGATGAGTGGCCATCACAATTTCAATGTTCCGGTCCCAAAAGGGAATATACTTTCCCAGCTCCGCCAATTCTCGTTGTTCGGTCGCTCCGCCGTCAATCAGAATTTGATTACTGCCCTTTTCAATCAAAATGGCGTCTCCCTGGCCAACGTCCAGAAAAACAATTTTGAGTTTTTGACTTTTCTCATAGAGAATAATCCCGGCCAAAATGAGGCTGATGATAGAAAGGATAAAAATCAAAAAATAGATTGGTTTTCTTTTTGCCATAAATTAATTCTCACGATTATCCACACTAAAATTATATACCAGATGACCACTTCCCACCAAGAAATTGTAAGTGGGATGGCGGCGTAGCTCAGCTTGGATAAATTATTAACCACTAACATTTCATATCTTAACGGCAAAAAAGCCAGCCAGGAGAAAAAGATTGCTACGGGATTAAAAATGAAACCGGCTATGGCCGCCAAAAATCCCAGCATCATAGTGAACGGAATAAAAGGTAAAATTAAAAGATTAGCTAAAGGAGAAATGAGTGACAGTTGGTTGAAATTAACCAAGAGCACCGGGAGGACAAAAATTTGAGCAGAAAGAGTGAGAAAAAGAATTTCGCTCAAACCGAAAACCTTGTTTTTTTTCACTAAATATTCATTAGCGATTGGATAGATATAGATTATCCCCAATGTGGCCAAAAAAGACAATTGAAACCCGACGTCGTAGCGCAAAAGCAAAGGGTTGAAAAATAGCATCACGTCCGCTGAAAAAAGAATGGCATTTTGCGAATTGGCCAAGCGACCATTTTTCATCGCCCAAATGAGGAGAATTCCCATCACACCACTGCGCACCGCCGAAGCAGAGAACCCGGTAATAATCACGAAAAGAATTATCCCAAAAGCCGAAAACCAAAAAGCTTGGCGTCGCCACAAGCCCAGGGCAATGCCCAAAATCATGAGGCACTCCGCCACAATTGTCACATTATATCCCGAAACAGCCGTAACGTGAGAAAGACCGGTTCTGGAAAAATCACTTTGGATTTCTTTGGTCAGCTGATGAGAACCACCTAAAATCAGCCCCACCAAAAGTCCCGACTCCGGATAAGGAATGAGGCGATTAATATTGCCTTCAAAGCTATTTTTTGTTTTTAAAAGCGCCGTATAGAATTGATTGCCACCAGAGTTATTGATTAATTTTAATTTGGGTTTTTCACACGCATAAAACACACCCTTGGCCGCCAGATACATCCGATAATCAAAATTTTGGTCTAGGTTTTTCGGAATCTTAAGTGCGCAATCAAGTTGCCATTTTTCTCCATAGGCCACTTTTTGGTAAGCACTCGTGGAAACTAAAAATTTTTCTTTCTTGTTTTCCGGCGGAGAAACAATGAAATTTTGCATTGCCCCACTCACGCTCGGCTCATCCAAAACCGTCACCTCACCGGAAAAATTGCGCTCTCTATTCTGCGCGTCAGCCACTTTTTGCAAGCGTTGCGTAGTGAGCCAACTTCCACCGATGAAAAACAAGACCACGAAAGAAGCGACCAGCGCTTTTTTATTTTCATAAAAAACCGCGCCCGCAATCAAAGCCATGATGAAAAACACAAAAAGCCAAAACGCGTCAAATGTTTTGGGATAGTAAAAAGAAACGCTACCTATACCAGCGATAAAAAATAATGAAAGCCAAAAAAATATTTTGGATTTGGTCATAGCATAATAAACAAAAACTAGTTTAAAATGTCCACTATTTTCTGCTTAGCACTTTTTCCACCAACAATTTCCACTGAACTTTTTGATACAGAAAAATATTCGGATAGAATCTTTATCAGCATTTTGTTCGCCTCACCGTCAACTGGCGCCGCTGTGAGTTTCACTTTGTATTCCCCTTCCGAAATTTTCTCCACCACATTTTTAGACGAACGAGGACTAACTTTAACGTATATTCGCATTACAATTACAAAAAATTAAAATAATTTATTCCCCTCTAATTCCCATTTTTCCAAAATCTTTCTCAATGCTTTTTTTAATCTGCGCTAAATCTATTTTTTTGCCTTTGGTTTTTTTCTTAAGATTAGGATCAAGAATCTTTTGTTCTTCACGATAAACCTGTAGCCAATATTCCCTGGCGCCTCGTAGCCATTTAGCAATTTCGAGAAAATCTTTTTCTTCGTGAAGCCCAGGGACAACAGTGGTGCGAAATTCATAGGGCAAACGGCTGTTCATAATGAGACCGACAGATAATTTGACGCGATCCAGTAGAGACGCAAAATTTTTCGTCCCGACATCGCCCATCCCTACCGTTTCGGCATATTTTTTCTGGCTATTTTTAATGTCCATTGCAATATAATCAATCAGTTTTTGGTCAATCAGTTTTTTAAGGACATCCGGACGAGTGCCATTAGAATCTAATTTTACCGCGTAGCCAAGTTTTTTTATCTTCTCTATAAACGGAATGATGTCCGGCTGAATGGTCGGCTCTCCGCCAGTGATGCAAACTCCTTCCAATTTTCCTCGCCGTTTTTTCAAAAAAGCAAAAAATTCCTTCTCAGTACCGGTTTGTAGTGACGCAAAATTTTGCGTCCCTACAAGTTCCGGGTTATGGCAAAACGGACAACGGAAAGAACAACCCACCGTAAAAACCGTGGTGGCAATTTTCCCCGGATAATCAATAAGTGTTAATTTTTGATGACCACCGATAATCATAATAATTTTTTTTAAAATAAGGGCAACGACTGCCAGTAATGACAGCGTTGCCCCTCTATCTTTTACTTTTATTCTTCCACTAGCAACATCCCTCTTCACATTTTCCGACGCAGACCTTTTCTGCTTCTTTAACATTAACTTCAAATGTCTTGCGATCTACCCATTCCGCTGCCTTGCCCTTATTCCAACGAGAAATCGGGGTGTGAAAACCAACTACGCGAGAATACACGTCGCATTCTTGAAAATTTTCCATCACCGGATTTTTTTCATAACATTCGCGACATTTAATGAGATAATTCTCTTCGTTCTGAGTATAGTTTACATACTCAGTTCCTTCTTTTAATTCTTGTCCACAATCGTGGCAGACCATTTTCTTCTTTTCCATATTTTTGTTTTTTAAGTTTATTAGAGTTATATAAATTAATTTGATTTTGAAACTATTACACTTTTTCAAATTTCACCTGAGCAATTTCAATGACACATTTAGGACAGACTTGGTGCTCTCCAGTCAGATAACCATGACGCGGACAAATACTGAAAGTTGGGGTTAAGGTGAAATATGGCAGGCGATATCCGTTAGCAATCTTTTTGACCAAATTCTTGACTATCTCAATGTCATTAATCTTTTCTCCTAAAAATCCATGGAGCACCGTGCCTCCGGTATATTTTATCTGCAACTCATCTTGAAGCTCCAATGCTTCAAAGATGTCTGAGGTGTGCCCTACCGGCAGTTGAGAAGAATTGGTGTAGTACGGCTCAGCTTCTCCTTTTTTCACCGCTTCGTTATTGGCAAAAATTATCTTTGGATATTTTTCTCTGTCGGACTTCGCCAAGCGATAGGTCGTACCTTCCGCCGGAGTGGCTTCCAAATTGTACATATTGTCAGTTTCTTTTTGATATTTAACCATCCTATTTCTCATATGTGTCAGAATTTTCTGAGCCAACTTATTCCCTTCTTTGGAAGCAATATCCTTTCCAATAAGATTTAGCAGTGCTTCATTCATTCCGAGGAGTCCGATAGTGGAAAAATGATTGCCCCAATAATTGCCTCGGCGTTTTTTGATGTCTTGTAGATAATATCTGGAATAAGGATAGAGTCCGAGTTCAGTGAGTCTTTCGATGAATTTTCGCTTCAGTTCCAGACTTTCCTTAGCCAAATCCATCAAGTGATCCAATTTTTCAAAAAATTCTTCCTTATTTTTAGAGGTATATCCCAAGCGAGGCATATTAATCGTCACAACTCCGATTGATCCGGTCATTGGGTTGGCGCCGAAAAGTCCACCCCCGCGTTTATTCAATTCTCGATTGTCCAAACGAAGCCGACAGCACATTGAGCGAGCATCATCCGGACTCATATCAGAATTAACGAAGTTAGCAAAGTACGGCATCCCATATTTAGCGGTCATTTCCCAGATTGGGTCTAGAGCTTTGTCATTCCAATCAAAATCTTTGGTAATGTTATAAGTTGGAATGGGAAAGGTGAAAACTCTTTTTTGGGAATCACCTTCGCTCATCACTTCTGCAAAAGCTTTGTTAATCATGTTCATCTCTTTCTGAAATTCTCCATACTTTTCTTTCTGAGGCTGTCCAGCGATGATCACAGATTGATCTTTGTACGTCGAAGGTACTTGCATATCCATGGTAATGTTGGAAAAAGGCGTTTGAAATCCCACGCGCGTAGGCACATTCATATTGAAGACAAATTCTTGAATGGCCTGCTTAACTTCTTTTTGCGTGAGTTTGTCAAAATAGATAAACGGTGCTAAAAGAGTGTCAAAGTTGGAGAAAGCTTGGGCTCCATTTGCCTCTCCTTGTAGGGTATAGATGAAATTGACCATCTGTCCCAAGGCGCTTCTGAAATGCTTAGCTGGGGCACTGTGGACCTTTCCAGGCACACCACCGAAGCCCTTTATGAGAAGATCATGCAAATCCCATCCACAACAGTAAGCCGCCACCATTTGTAAGTCATGCACATGCAAATCTCCACCTTCGTGCGCTTCACAAATATCTTTGGTATAGACCTTGTTCATCCAATATTTAGAACTCACCGCCGAAGAGATGAAATTGTTGAGACCCTGGAGTGAAAACCCCATATTGGAATTTTCCTTGACCAACCAACTGTTCTCATTGATGTAATCGTCCACCAAATCAACCGCTTCTTTTAAAATCTCTTTGGTTTCTCTGACTTTCCTGTGTTGCTCACGGTACAGAATGTAAGATTTGGCCGTTTCTTCGAAGTCTAAAATCATAAGGACTCTTTCCACTAAATCTTGAATAGCTTCAATCTGCAAGACATTGTCTTTTTTGTAATTTTTCGCCAAAAGTTTCTCCACCTTGCTGGCTACTTTTTCCGCCTCTTTCATCCCCCCTTCACCGGTAGAAGAAAGGGCTTTTTCCACAGCTTTGGCAATTTTTTTCGTATCAAATTTCACCACACTGCCACTTCGCTTAACCACTTTCATAGTCAGCTTTCTTTTTTGTGGCATATTTTTTTTAACGTCATTTTTTCTTGCATCCCCCCTGTCCCCTTCTTTCTTTTTGTTTTTTCCTCCCATATTGGTTTTAATTAATTACTATTTATCGAACGTATCCAATTCTTTTTTGAAACTTTCCACGGATCCAAATGATTTATACACGCTGGCAAATCTCACATAAGCCACTTCATCAAATTCGCGCAATTTTTTAAGAATCAGTCTTCCAATTTCTCGCGTGCTTATTTCAGACTTTTCCAGTGACTGCAAGGAGTATTCAATGTCTCCCAAAAGCTTGGCTAGTTTATCTTCAGATACCGGGCGTTTCTCCAGAGCCTTTCTCACTCCCTCTTCTATTTTGTTTTTATCGTAATCCACTTTGCGCCCGTCTTTTTTCAAAATAGTGAGACGTAAAAGTTCGATTTCTTCATAAGTGGAAAATCTCACATTGCATTTCAAGCATTCTCTACGACGACGCGTTACCCTGCCTTCATTGGCGTCGCGCGAGTCAACCACTTTAGTTTCTGAGTTGTTACAAAATGGACAAAGCATATTAATTATATTTTCGGCTTATTATGTGCCTAAAACACGTTTTAACCCAACATATTGTGTATCACCTACCCATTATACCACAACGCAGAAATCCGCCAAGAGGCGGATTTCCTTTGATTTTATGATATTTTTTGAAGACTGTGGATAACTTTAGATACCTGTTGCGATATTTTTTCTACAATACCATCCCTCTCCAAGAGCAAGAATGGTAAGCCGTTTCCTTCTCAATGCCTTTTGAAGGAAATAGGTGGCATTTTTCCTGATATATGTTAAAATACATACGAATATTTAACCCCTATTGAAAATGCTAAAGCTTCGCACAAAAACTTTTAAACTGCCCCTTGATCTGCAAAACGATATTTGTAAGTCTTTTAAGAATCCACTTATTTTTTATCTGGCACATAAAAATGATAATCGAGCATTTTTTATAACCTTTGTTATTTTGGATTTTGCCGAAAAAGAAATGACCTATGTCGTCAGTTATCTGCCGGAAAATATTTCCGCCGTAGAAGCTCACCAACAAAGTGATATCTTCAGAATACCCAATTCCAATTCTACTCCTCACTGTACACTCCAAGACAAAAAGAATTCACCCTTTTTAACTTTCATAGAGTTCTCTCCTTATTTTTTTAAAGTAGATTCTGAAAAGAATGCTCTGTACGTCTATTTCGACGATGATTTCAAAAAAGACTCGGGCGAATCCATAGGTGATTTTAGCCCAACAGTTTTCAAAGATGAAGCAAACTCTCAATATTTTTATTTTTACTCACGTCGTATCAATAGGAGTACTGGCAAGAACTCTTTCGTCCTACACAAAGCTTCTCTAGATTTATCGCAAATAGAAAATTTACACACTAAATCACTATCAAATTTTATCCATTCGCCACATACCGTTAAAAAAATAGGTCATTACATATTAACCTCACACTTCCTCCATTGCCAAATTAAACACGATAAAAGTGGCCATATCTTCGAAGATTCGGACGCTCATGCTCTTTTCGTCTTTAAATCACTCTACGAAGAATTTTGCAAAAAAAAAGGCATTGTATTCACTGAATCTCTTTTTGAAAATAAACTGGGGTTTTCAAAAACCCTAAAGAAGTTACATTCAAAGCCTGGTTTTTCAGATTTTTGCACTTCCAAGGGGAAATATTTTCTAGAGATATGCAGGAGAAATCAGAATTACTCATTCACCCCCCTTCCCGGTCTAATGACATCCCTAAATCTAGACAATGGAGAAGAGAGAACTTTTGAAACTACAAAAGCTGCGCCAGCTCATTTTGAAATTGATTCAAAAACAGGAGATATCTTTGTCTCTTCGCATAATTTCCTCGGTTTTGGAAGATTATACTTCTATGGTCCGGCTGCCATTGATCGCTTTCGATTGGAGAATGGAACATTAGTCAAGATTTCCACCTTTTCACATCCAACTGGCTATCGCTTCACTTCGCACAAAGTCTTTTCCTATGACGGTAAAACATACATCTGTACCTTTGGCCAACCCAATCGACTATTTTTCATTAATGCGGAAACAATGGAATTAGAATTCTTTGAAGATATTGAGGTAGATTTGCTCTCGAGTCAATCTAGTATAAATAGTTTTCTCAATTATTTTGAGTTGGAATCATTTGTAATTAAAACCATTGAAGTATCAGCGGATGGTAAATTTATATTTTTTATGAGCCATGACTATATATATTTCTATAGCTTTCCGCAAAAGAAAATTGTGCAGAAAATAAGGTATAATGAAGGTACTTCACCCGACGGAGAAATAGCACTTTCTGATTTCTACAAAAGAACTACCCATGTAAACTACTTACAATAAGAAAATAATCTATAGAGAATGCTCACTCTTCGCACAAAAAATTTTAAACTGCCCTTTGATCTGCAAGCCGATATTTGTAAGTCTTTTAAGAATCCACTCATTTTCTATCTGGCACATAAAAATGATGCTCGATCCTTTTTTATAACCTTTGTTATTTTAGATTTTGCCGAAAAAGAAATGACCTATGTCGTCAGTTATCTGCCGGAAAATATTTCCGCTGTAGAAAACCATCCTTGGAGCAATATTCTCAAAGCAACCTCATTAGTCGCCAATCCACACTGCACCCTTCAAGAAAAAAAAGGGGGGTCTTTTTTGACTTTCATAGAATACTCTCCATATTTTTTTAAAGTAGATCTCAAAAAAAACATCTTGCAAGTCTACGCTGGTGATGACTTTGTAAAGGATTCGGGAGAATTTATACAAGAATTCAGTTCAACAAATTTTAAGGATGACACCGATCCTAGGTATTTCTATTTCTATTCAGAACATATAAACAAAAAAACAGGCAGAAGTAGGCTTGTTCTCCATAGAGCTTCCCTGGATTTATCAGAAATAGAAGATATAGCTGTTCCGGAATCCATAGAATTACCCCATACAACTAAAAAAATAGGCGATTATATTTTAAACTCCCATTTTCTCCATTGCCAATTTAAACATCTCTATAGCGGAAAAATATTTAAAAATCAACACACCTACGCTCTTTTTATCTACAAGATGCTCTATAAGGAATATTGTCAGAAAAAAGGCCTCCCCTATGCTGATTCTTTTTTCCACAACGCAACATCCTTCTCGGAAATTGAAAAAATATCTTCCTCTGATTCTAATTTTTCTTCTTTTTGCCTTTCTCGGGGTAAGACTTTTTTAAAAATATGCGAAAGAAATCCAAAATATACGTTCGCCCTTTTGCCCGGAATAATCACCATCATGGATCTCAAGACTAAAAAAGTGGAAAGCTTTAATTCGACAGCCCCCGCACCGGCTCATTTTGAAATTGACCCAAAAACCGGAGATATATTCACTTCTTCTCACAGCTTCCTGGGCTTTGAAAGAGTATATCTCTGGGGTCCGGCCGCCATCGACCGCTTTCGATTGGAGAAGGGAAAATTAATCAAACTCTCTTCCTTTTCTCATCCGACCGGCTATAGATTCACTTCCCACAGAATCTTCTCTTGGAAAGGCAAATCCTACATTTGCACCTTTGGTCAGCCAAACCGCCTTTTTATCATCGATGCTGAAACGATGGAATTGGAATTTTTTGAAGATATCGAAACAGATTTTCTTTCAGACCAACCCAATGTCAATAGCTACGTAAACTATACTGATCTTGCATTCTCCACTATCTTAACTCTCGAAGCTTCGCCAGACGGTCAATTTATCTTTTTTCTAAGTTATGATTATATTTATTTTTATAGTTTCCCAGAAAGAAGAATCGTGCAAAAATTAAAGTACCACGAAGGAACATCACCCGATGGTGAAATTTCATTGGCTGATTTCTATAAACGAACCACGCATAGCGATTATCTATCCTAAATTTAATAACCACTACTTTAAAATATGCTAGAACTCATCACAAAAACATTTGAAGAACCCCTTGGTATATCTCCTGAGATCTGTGCATCTTTCAAAAAACCACTCACCTTTTATTTTAAACATAAAGATGATTATTTTAGTTTTTTTTTCA
>JBBREE010000017.1:0-21637 GCA_038203255.1 Candidatus Moraniibacteriota bacterium
GAATTAGACTATGATGCGGTGACCGGAATATTAATTTTATTATAACAAACGGCTATAAAAACATTAACAATTATCCCGCGGCCGAAACAAAAAACAAACTTCTCCAATTTACTGATTTGATTTTCACTTTTGCCAAAAATCGCAAGAAGCAAAAACCACCCCGGCAAAAACATTACTATCGCAATTGATAGGTAAAGGAGTATTTGGTTTTGGATAGCTGAAATCATTTTGAATGTAGGTTTCTTATATTACTTAAGATTCTTAATCGTTATCTAACTTCAGAGAAATCATTATAATCAGTGCGAATCAGTGGTTCTGATTTTGACTGTTTTCTCTATTTCTTCCAAATAAATCTTCGAAATTTTCTCCCAGCTGAGATTTTCAAGAACATATTGACTGGCGCGTTTTCCAAAATCTTTACGGTAGTTCTCATCTTCCAGGAGCTCCTTTATTTTTTTGGAAAATCCTTCTGCGTCTGCAGTTTCGATTAAGAATCCATTCTGGTTGTCTTTAATGGCGTCCTTTAACCCTTCTAAATTAGACGCGATGACTGGGATGCCACAAAAAGCTGCTTCAATGACAGAGATGCCAAAACCCTCCAAATCTCCCGCAATTTTAATATTAGGCTGGACAAAAATATCACAGGTATGAAAAAGCATATCTCGCACCGAATCACCCATATATCCAATGGTTCGCACTTTTTCTTCTAGGTTAGTCTCTTTAACAGCGATTTTGATGTTTTCTCTATCTGGGCCGTCACCGGCTACTATATAAAGCACGTTTTCAGGAAGACTCGGCATAACATTTCGAATGAACCAGGCGACGCCTTTGCGTTTCGCCAGTCGGCCGGAAGTCATAATAATTTTCTTGCCATTTAAGTCTTCTTTTAGAAATTTTTCCAAATCGGCACGCGTAGCATCAGTCTTATATTTTCCCGGATCAATGCCGTTTGGAATAAAAACTATTTTTTCTTTCGGGACATTTATACCTTGCAAAACGCGTACTGTTTCATTACCAACTGCAATAAAACGATCCAGACTTGGCAAAAAAGTTTTGACCCAAAGTTTTTGATAAAGAATAATTAGAAATTTTTCATACCACACCCCCAAAGAGGCCGAATTATAATTAACATCCAAACCATGAATGACAGAGAGGACTGGTTTTTGTGAGAATATTTTTATAAAAAATCCGATAAAAGACAGCACTCCATCGCCCAAAAGGATGGCGTCAAACTTTTTTAGATTTAATAATGCATAGCAAAGTGCATAAGGAGCAAAAAACGGCAAGAACCAACGTCCTTTCCGATTAGCGATTATCTTCACTTGAGCAATTTTTCCCAACCAAACGGAAAGGTCGTAATTTTGATTTTCAATCCCTCCAACAGTTGGTGGATAAGCCCGGCTTATAAAAAGAATTTTCATAGTCGTCTATTTTTTTTCGTACTTCTCTTTTTTCCATTGATATAAAAGTTCTTCTGTCAGTTGGCGAGAAGATTTGACCATATCAGCCAAAAGAGCAAAGACGATAAGCTGAATGCCCAGAAGAAGTGAGATGGAAGAAAATACGATTACGTTTATATAAGGAGATATTTTAAGATCTTGAAAATAATGAAAGGCAAAGTCTCCAAAGCCGACTAGGCCAATCGCCATAAGCATTAGTCCCGGCCAGCCAAAAAATTTCAAAGGTCTGACATCTCGAATAGCTTTTAGGATTATTTTAGTAGAATTGTTAACGAATTTAAAAAGTGATTTAGTGATCTTAGCTTCTCGATTGTCAAAATAGGTAACCGGCACCGGCACCCATTCCAACTTTAGATTTTTTCCAATGGCGTCAATGATAGTTTCCTGAGTATAGGTAAAATGCACATTGGTCAAATTGAAACGCAGGAGAGTTTCGCGATTATGCGCCCGAAAACCGCAAGTCAAATCATTAGTTTTGTAATTCAAGAAAAATCCGATGACAGAGGCGGCCAGTTTATTCAAATTTTCTCGGATAAAGGGAATATTTTTAGCCTTAGTCTTGCCAAAACGATTAGCAATGACCATATCTGAGCGTCCGGCCAAAATCGGTTCCAGGAGTTTTGGAATGTCATTGGGATCAAACTGTCCGTCAGCATCAATGTTTACCATAATGTCCGCTCCATTTTTCAGCGAACTTTCTACTGCTTGTTTGAATGAATAGGCCAGGCGTCGATTAGGTTTATAGGAAATGACAATATCCGCCCCACTGGCGTGAGAAACTTCAGCTGTTCCATCACTTGAACCATCATCCACTACCTGGATTAATTTTTCAGTAATGACTTTCCCAAGTCCGGTCGCATAAAAATCAAGCGCAAAACTTTTTTTGATGCGTAAGATTGTTTGACCGATATCCTTTTCTTCGTTGTAGGCGGGGATGTTGACGATTAATTTCATTATTTCTTTTTAATGATTAATTTTGGATTGACGCATTGAAAATCACACTCGGCGTTGTCTATGCCCTGATGAATCACTTTGTCCGTACATTCTTTTACTTTGACTTGGCATTGCTCCTTAGAATAGGAGAAGTAGTTACGGTTCACCGTGTAGCCGAAAAAATCCAGGGCGAAGTAGGCCACAACTAGCGTTCCCGCTATCCAGATAATCATTTTTAAAAGACTAAACATCTTTTTTATAACTTAATTATTACTTTTTTGAAGCACGCTTTAACTATAGCCCAAAAAGAGCATTTGGTAAAGCATATTTCTAGCTTAGTGAAATCCGACTTCTAATGCCCGATACCCTTATAGACGATGCCTAGCTTCTTTATAGCTTGTTTATCTAAGCAGTTTTTGCCGTCAATAATAATTTTGATGCCATTCTCCTTGAAAACTTGCGGATTGATATTTTTAAATTCGGTATGGCTAGTGGCTAAAATAAGCACCTCAGATTTTTTGAGAATCCCTTTTAATGTTTTCTCAGTCGATTTTTGCAGGATGAATGGGTCATAAGTCAAAACTTTCGAGCCTTGCTTTTTAAGTAGCTCAATTATTTTTATAGCCGGGGATTCGCGCACATCATCAATATCAGCTTTGTAAGCAATTCCCAAAAGTCCCACCCGTGTGCCTTTCATGGGCATTTTTAGTTCATTAAGAGCATTTTGCAAAAGGCCAACTGTGTATTCCGGCATTGAGTTATTTATTTCTCTGGCAGTGCGTAGGAACTTGTGATCAAAGCCGGAAGCTTTGGCACGTTCAATGAGGTAGTATGGATCAACGGGAATGCAATGACCGCCCACACCACAAGATGGGAAGTGAGGCATAAAAGAAAATTTAGTAGAAGCCCCTTCAATCACATCTTTGATATCGATGCCTAATTTGTCAAAAGATTTAGCTAACTCGTTAACGAAAGCAATATTAATATCTCGGAAAGAATTTTCCACAATCTTAACTGCTTCAGCTTCCCGGATGGATTTCATTGGTCGCACTTCGCCCGTAGTGATGTCTTTGTAATATTCTAAAGCCAGAGCGAGCCCCTTCTTGTCAAAAGAACCGACCACACGTGGCAAATTAGTTACGTTCCATTTCTCATTTCCCGGGTCAATGCGTTCCGGACAATGAGCGATAAAAACATCCTTCCCAACTTTAAAGCCGGCTTTTTCAAAAATAGGAGCGACGATTTCTTCACTCACTCCCGGGTTAACCGTTGATTCCAAAACAACTAAAGCGCCTTTTTTCAAATTACGTGCCACGGCTTCGGTCGCGCCAATCACAGGGGAGAGATCGGGATAATAATTTTTATCCACCGGCGTAGGCACACAAATAAGAACGATGTCGGCTTTAGCAATTATTTTTTCATCCGTAAAAGCTTTAACTGGAAACTTAGGTAGATTTTCTTCCAGAAATTTTTCCTTAATCGGACTTTTTTTCTTATTAATGAGAGCGACCTTTTTTTCATCCAGCTCAAGGCCATAAGTTTCGTAACCTTTTTCACTAGAGCGAACCGCTAAGGGCAACCCGACATACCCCAGACCAATCACACACACGACTTTCTTTTGCTGTTTTTCCATTTTTTTTAGTTTAAGATATTTAATAGATTATCACTTAATTTAAATATTAGGAGAATATCGCAAAAAGGGCAAGTGACATAAATGCAACCCTATAGTAGAATATAAATATAAGTCTTAACCTCTCTTTAAGTGAAAAACGAAAAAATGAAAGTGGGTATCAACGCTTCTTTCTCCCGAAAACCAAATACCGGCATCGGACAAGTCACGCACTCAATTCTCAAGGAACTCGCAAAAAAAGAAGAAATTGATTTCGTTTTGTATTTGGAAGAAGATTTGCCAGCTTCTTTCAAGCTGCCAAAAAACTTTACTAAAAAAGTTTTTTTGCCGATGTGGAAAAGAGATGATCTTCTGAGAAAAATTTGGTGGGAGCGCTTTATGCTACCACGTGAAGTAAAAAAGGATAATTGCGATGTGCTCCTAAGTCTTTATCAATGCCCGACCGTCGTCATTCCTTATGAAGAAGTTCGTCACATAATGCTGGTGCACGACATCATCCCTAGAATTTTCCCAAATTATTTAAATAACTTTCGTCGCAAGCTTTATTGGAATTTGACTGAGAAGGCTTTACGCAAATCAGATTGGCTCATTGCTGTTTCCAAACATACTGAAAAAGATTTAATCAAAAAGCTTGGCATCCATGGCAAAAAAATTACCACTAATTATATTGACGTTGAAGAGAGTTATAAAAAAGAAATCTCCTCAGAAGAAACTTCTCGCGTCTTGAAAAAATATCATCTTAAACCGGGCTATGTCTTGGCCGGTGGGGGATATGAAACGCGCAAAAATGTCGAGGGTGTGATTCGCGCCTACAAAATTCTTTTGGAGCGTAATAGGGAATTGCATTTTCTTCCGGAAATGCCGAAACTCGTGATTTATGGAAAAATTTTACCGGAAAAACTTTCTCTATCTCTGGACGTTAAAAAACTTCTACGCGAACTTAATCTCACTCTGGAAGTGGAAATTTTAGATCTAGTGCCGCAAAAAGATATGCCGGCTCTTTTCAAGAGTGCGTCTGTTTTTGTTTATCCGTCGTACTATGAAGGGTTCGGTCTGCCGGTTTTGGAAGCGATGAACTTGGGACGCCCAGTTATCACCTCCAAAAACTCCTCTCTTCCGGAAGTAGGCGGGGACAGCGTCCTCTATTGCGACCCCAAAGATGTGCATGACATTGCAATGGTTTTGAAAAATGTTTTAGAGAATCATGATTTGAGAAAAACCCTCTCCGAAAGAGCAAGAGAGCGCGCCCAAAAATTTTCCTGGCAAAAATTCTGTGAAAAATTAATCGATATTTCCTATCAGATGAACTATAATGATTGACGTAAGTACGCGCGTAAGTACGTCCGTAGGTACGAAAAGTTTTTTGAAATAAAAAATTATATTTAGCAAATGCTGATACAGTTCCAACAATTTTTCAATAACATCAACAAGCCTAAAAATTGGTTGGTTTTGGTTAATGTTTTTTTGCTTTTCTTTTTGATTGTTTTAGGTAATGCTAAAATCATCCCACTGCAAATGGGAGATTTTATTTTTTTCGGAGTTCTCACTTTGGCTTTTGCTTTGTGGCGTCCAGGCTGGGCGTTTTTATTTTTTTGCGGAACACTCCCCTTGGAAAACATCAATCTGGCGCCTGAAATTTTGGGGCTGACACTGCGCCCATATCAATTCGTTGGCTTCATTTTGATTTTGGCGGTCATAACGCGCCTTCTGACTAAGAGATTAAATTTTAAACTGGCTAAATTGAAATTTCCGGATTATCTGGTTTTGATTTTGACGGCGGCCGGATTCGTGAATGCTTTTTTCATATTCGTAGAGACGCGATTAATCGCGTCTCTACATCTCACGATTATTTTCGTAACCTTTGCCGCATTGTATTTACTCGTCAGGAATTTCATTCAAAACCTTGAAGACCTCAAAAAAACCATCCCGTTTTTCTTAAGTTCGGCCGTGATTGTTGCGCTCTATGGCATATGGCAAAATGTGGTTTTTCTCCACGGCGGAAATTCTTTTGAAGTGATGCCGGGACGACCGAATATGACATTTAGTGAAGCTGATTGGGCAGGGGGGTATTTGGCAGTTGTTATTTCCATTGCTTATATTCTGCTGTATAGAATTTTCAATTTTCAATTTAAAATTTTAAAAACATTTTTATATGGATTGCTCATATTATTTTTTATAGCCTTAATCCTTACCGTCTCCCGCAGTGCTTGGTTAGGGACATTTGCCACCACTTTCATTTTTCTTTTTATAGTTCTCACAAATTTAAAATTCCGCGCTTGGGAGTGGAAAAATTTTGGAAAGCAATTAGGTATAATTATTTCGGCTGGAATAATAAGCCTTGCACTGGTCTTTATTTTTCATCTGACTAATTTTCAACTAGGTAACCGCGTACAATCAACCGGTACTGGCTTGCAAAAAATCACGATTGCTTGTCCGATAAATTTTAATTGTTCTCTTCCTCAGACAATTGGGAGTATGGACGACTTAAGTGTCTGTGATTGTCGCCAAATAAATTTAGAAGATATCACAAAAGAAACCACGGCCGGAAACAAAATTATGGAAGTCTATCGTCAAGATCCTAATGTCAGTATCCGCAGTCAAATTTACCAAAAATCTTGGGCGGAAATTGGGAATCATCCACTTCTAGGCATTGGATGGGGGAATATGGGAATCATCCTAGGAAAAGACGCCCGAGGTGCGGATCTTAACACGTCCAATATTTTTCTCGAAACGTGGCTGGGAGCGGGCCTTCTGGGTGTTCTGGCGTTACTGACCTTATTCGGATATACTTTATACTCAGCTGTTAGAAACTATTTTTATGCAGATAATCTTGAACAAAAAGTTTTTAATTTATTCATCATCGCGAGTTGCTTTGGAATAATTGTTTTTAATCTATTTAACGCTGGAATATTTTTGGGATTTTTATGGTTATGGCTAGCGATCGTTCAAACTAAGAATTAAAAAAATATGAAAATTGGCATCGACATTAGAAATATCGGCAAAAAAAGAACCGGCGACGAGGTGGTGTTTTTTAATCTGACCAAAAATTTAGCTCTCATAGACAGTGAGAATGAATATGAGCTTTTTACGGACATCTCTGACGAAGAAACCTTGAAAATTATCAGGCGTGATTTAGGATTAGAAAATAAAAATAATTTTGAAATTATTTCCCTTGAAACAACAAATAGATTCAGTTGGAACTTTTGGACGCTGGCGACGTATCTAAGAAAAAATCCGGTCGATGTTTATCTCACTCAATACATCACGCCCTTTTTTATCCCGAAAAAAATTAAAATTATCACTATTATCCACGACATTTCCTTCAATTTTTTTCCGCAGTTCATCAGATTTTCTGACTTGTTTTTTCTAAAAACCCTTATTCCACTTTCGATTAAAAGAGCTGACAAAGTCATAGGTGTTTCGAAATTCACCCGAGATGAAATTATGAAATATTATAAAACTGATTTGAGTAAAACGGATTTCATCTATAACGCCGTTTCGGAAGAATTCTTTCAGTTGGCCGAAGGGACTAAAAGCATTTCAAGAGAAGATATATCGAATGTGAGAAAAAAATATGCCCTCCCTGATAAATTCATTCTATATATCGGTACGCTCCAACCACGAAAAAACCTATCTTCCCTGATTGAAGCCTTCTCCTTTTTAAATGAAAAGGATAGGTGCGGAGCTAAATTGGTGATTGCCGGAGGAAAAAGTCATAACTATGACGAACGCATAGATACAGCAACGGACGCCAGTAAATTAAAGGAAAAAATCTACTTTCCGGGCTTTATAGAAGAGAAGGATAAGGCAGTTGTTATGGCGGCGGCTGAAATTTTTGTTTTTCCTTCATTGTATGAAGGTTTTGGGATTCCAATTTTGGAGGCAATGAGCGTAGGCGTGAGTGTTATCGCTTCGGACATCGCCCCGCATCGTGAAATTGCTGATGGCTCAGCTTCCTTTTTCAACCCCAACACTCCGGGAGAGCTGACGGAAAATTTGCGCACTCTTCTTGCATCAAAGGTTTCACGTAGTAAATATACGCTCAATGGAAAGACTCAGGTTAAAAAATTTTCCTGGCAAAAAACAGCTGAAAAAATGAAAGTAATTTTTGAAAATTTAGTCAAAAAGTAAGAATAATTTTTTGATTGACAACGAGCCTAGTTAAGGTAGAATATAATTAACAAAAAATAACAATCTGCAAGTTTAATTTAAGCATTAAAAAGAGTGCTCTCTAGGGTGCTCCAAGTTTTTTTATGTCATATCTCAGACAAAATCCCATTAAAGAAAATCCTTTGCAATCAAGGGCACGTTTTTATAAACAAAAGTGGTTTAAAATTACGGCGCCGATATTTATTATAGTAGCTGTTGTCGGTGGTTTTTTCCTTTGGAAGACGGATTCATTTTTGAATAAAATATCTCAAGGAGGGCTATTATCATCTATTGCCCACAATATCCCCGGCGTAGATAATCAATTAAAAGGAGAAGAGGATGGTCGCATTAATATTTTGCTTTTAGGTATGCGCGGAGTAAATGATCCGGCCGGTGGAACATTGGCCGATACGATTATGATGCTTAGCATCAAACCAAAAGAAAACGTTGCTTCGCTTATTTCAATTCCGCGTGATCTTTTCGTGAGTAATCCAGCCACCAACTCTAAAACTAAACTCAACGCCGTCTATGCGTATGGAGAACAAAAAGGAGCAGGTCAAGGTATGACCTATATGGAACAAGCTATTGGAGATATCACCGGTCAATCCGTTGGATATTCCGCCGTGATAAATTTCGATGGTTTCAAAAAAATCATTGACACACTGGGTGGAGTGACTGTTACGCTAGATCAGCCCTTTGAGGAATCAATGCAATTTAATGAACCCCATGTTTGTGATGGCATCACATTTACAGTGCCAACTGGAAAATTTGACAATAAAACCGCCAATGTCTATTGGCCGGGTACAAAAACAGTTAAACGTGTGCGAGTCGTCAAGAGTTATCCTCTCTGCACCAATGCTAATCCAGAATGTAATGGTGATTTCAAATTGAGCGCCGGCACTCATACTCTTAACTCTACCGATGCCCTTTGTTACGCCAGATCTCGCGAAACTTCCAATGACTTTGAGCGTGCTAAGCGTCAACAGCAAGTGCTTAAAGCAGTAAAGGACCAACTCCTGAGTGCAGGTACTTTGACCGATTTCTCTAAATTGAATGAAATTATTGATAATTTAGGCGAGAACGTTAAGACGGATATGGAACCCTGGGAAATGAAACGTATGTATGACATTTATGGGAAAATGAAAGACTATACATTATACCAAAAGGTTATCGACGGAACTGATGACCCAGAGGTTGGGTTGGTTTATGGAATGAAAGATGAGGTGGCCGGATCAATCCTACTTCCCAAGGGTGATAATTTCGATAGAATCAAAGCTCTCTTCCAAAATATTTTCCCAACAGTTGATCCTACAACAGCTTCAGACTCAACTTCAAAAAATTAACGCAATAATAAATATCAATGGAAGAATTAAAAAATGAAAATGAAAACGAACTTGAAATTGAGGGTGAAGATAAGTTAGAAATGCTTGAAGAAACTGACAGTGAAACGGAGACACTTAAAAAAAACCGACACCTTTTTAAAAGGTATCTCCTTTTCTTTTTGATTATATTTTTAATCTGGGGAAGTTTTTCTGTTGGCTATACACGAGGAAAAAATAAAGCTGGGCAAGAAAATAAAGACACCGCCTTAAACACCGCTATTCTCACCAATAAAGAACCGACTTCCGGGGAGAGAGTGGATTTTTCTCTTTTTTGGAGAGTATGGGATCTACTTAAATCAAAATATGTCGATAAAAACAGTTTGGATGCTCAAAAATTAGTTTATGGAGCTATAAATGGGATGCTGAAAGCTACTGAGGATCCTTATACTAGTTTTTTTGATCCAGCTCAAAGCAAGGATTTTTCTCAAAATATAGACGGCAGTTTTGATGGCATCGGAGTAGAGTTGGGGATCAAAGATAATATTCTAACGGTTATTTCTCCATTAGACGGCTCTCCGGCCCAAAAAGCAGGTTTGCAAAGCGGAGATAAGATTCTAAAGGTTGGAGATAAGGTGATTGCTGATTTAGCGCTGGATGAAGCTGTAGGCCTTATAAAGGGTAAGAAAGGCACCTCCGTCGTCTTGACGGTCCTTTCAAAAGGAGATAGGGACACTAAAGATATCACTATATTAAGAGACACTATTGAAGTGCATAGTGTCAAAGTGACTTTTGAAAATGATGACATCGCTTATCTCCGAATCTCACAATTCTCAGATAATACCGACAAAGAGTTTGATGAGGCGATGAATGAAATTATCGCTAAAAAATCCAAAGGAATTATTTTGGATTTACGCGACAATCCCGGCGGACTCTTGGACAAATCTGTCAATATTGCCAGTCGAATGATTCCTAAGGGACAGATAGTTGTTTCCGAAGAAGATAATACTGGAAAACGAGACAGTCTCTACACTTCGGGAGGAGACAAGCTTAGCTCTTTACCTATAGTAGTACTCATCAATGAAGGTAGTGCCAGTGCTTCTGAAATTCTTTCCGGGGCGCTTAAGGATGACCGCAGTGTTACCCTTATCGGAGAAAAATCCTTTGGCAAAGGTTGCGTACAAGAATTAATTAATCTGCCGGACGGATCAAGTGTAAAAATTACAGTCGCCAAATGGCTCACTCCTAAGGGAGATTATATTATGGACAAAGGTATCACTCCTGATTTTGAGGTTGCTTTTACCAAAGAGGATGCAACTAACCACGTCGATCCACAATTGAACAAAGCCTTGGAGATAATTAAAGAAAATATAAAGTAAAAAAATATGAAAATTATTTTATTGCAAGATGTAAAAGCACTCGGGAAAAAAGGAGATATCAAGGAGGTAGCGGGAGGCTACGCTCAAAACTTTCTTTTTCCTAAAAAACTAGCCGCTCTCGGTAATGAAACGGCGATCAAAGAAGCTGCGACTAAAAAGGAGACTGAGGAGGCGCACCAAAAAGAAGAGTTGATAGAATTGCACTCCCTGGCTAAAAAAATTGAAACTAGACAGTTTAGCTTAAAAGCCAAAGAAAAGGGCGGTAAATTGTTTGGTGCGATAACTAAAAAGCAACTAGTTGAGGAGCTAAAAAAAGAAAATTTGGAAGTTTTGGAGAAGTGCATTATAATAAAGGAAGCCATCAAGAAGTTGGGAACATATACAGTTGAAATAAAACTCTCAGAGGGAATTTCAGCTAAGATGAAATTGACGGTGATCAAAGAATAGCCCACAAAAAAACATTCAAACCTTATAAATTTATTCAAAGTCGCGGGGGAGCGACTTTTTGTCTGGAAATTTTAACTATCGTTAATTATTTTTTTATTATGAATTGGAACGGGGAATTCGTAATTTTTTATAAATCATTATGAAACAAGATCGCAAATACATCTTTGTTGTCGGGGGAGTGATGAGTGGTGTGGGGAAAGGTATAACCGCCTCTTCGATTGGAGCTATTCTAAAAGCGCGTGGCTTCAACGTAACAGCTGTTAAAATTGATCCCTATATCAACGTTGATGCTGGAACTATGAACCCAACCGAGCATGGTGAAACTTTCGTTCTGACCTCCGGTCTTGAAACGGATCAGGATATGGGCAATTATGAACGTTTCATGGACATAACTCTTCCTTCCGAAAATTATATGACCACTGGAAGTGTTTATGAATCAGTCATTCATAAAGAAAGAAACTTGGAGTACAAAGGCAAGTGTGTCCAAGTCGTCCCACACATCCCGCTGGAAGTCATCAGCCGCATCAAAAAAGCCGCTGAAAAAGCTGATGCCGACATTACTATCATTGAAATCGGAGGAACGGTTGGAGAATATGAAAATATCCTCTTTATGGAAGCTATCCGTCTTTTTAAAATAAAACAGCCTGAGGATATTTTGACCGTCATGGTGAGCTATCTACCTATTCCACACGCCAGTGGAGAAATGAAAACCAAGCCAACCCAACATGCCGTACGCACCCTCAACGGCACAGGAGTCCAGCCAGATTTCATTATTGCCAGAAGTGAAACATTTTTAGACCAGAAAAGAAAAGAGAAAATTTCACTTTTTTGTAATGTGCCGGAAAAATATGTTATCAGTGCTCCAGATGTAAAAAATGTCTATGAAGTGCTCATTAATTTTGAACGAGATGATTTGAGTCGCTTAATCTTGAAGAAATTAGGTCTTAAATACAAAAAAACTGATCTGAAAAAATGGTATGACTTAGTAGAGGACATTAAAGCTTCTAAGAAGAAAGTTCGTATCGGGATTGTTGGGAAATATTTTGGCACCGGAAATTTCATCTTGAGCGATTCATATATCAGCGTTATTGAGGCCGTCAAACACGCTGCCTATAAAATGAAACTGATTCCGGAAATTGATTGGATAAATAGTGAAGTTTTTGAAAAAGAACCGGAAAAACTGGAAAGCCTTAAGGAATTTGACGGAGTTATTGTACCGGGCGGATTCGGCTCTCGGGGCATCGAAGGGAAAATAAAAGCTATTCAATTCCTGAGAGAAAACAAAGTTCCTTTCCTCGGACTTTGTTATGGGATGCAACTCGCGGTTATTGAATATGCCAGGAATATTTTAAACCTAAAGGACGCTAATACTACCGAAATAAACCGCGACACCAAAAGTCCAGTTATAGACATTATGCCCGAGCAAAAGAAGAATCTGGAGGATAATAATTACGGTGCGACGATGCGACTCGGTGCCTATCCGGCTAATCTAAGAAAGGGTACGCTAGCCTATAAAGCTTATGGAAAAAGTAAAATTTCAGAACGTCACCGTCACAGATGGGAAGTGAATCCTGCTTATATTAAAGAGCTAGAGAAAGCCGGTATGATTTTTTCCGCTTCCTCTCCTGATGGGACGCTGATGGAAATCACTGAACTACCACGTGAAATTCATCCATTCTTTCTAGGCACTCAATTTCACCCGGAATTACAATCTACTCCCTTAAGATCGCATCCTTTATTTTTGGAATTTATAAAAAGCGCTTCCAAAGAATAATACTTATTTACTAGTGAGACAAAAAAAGAAACTTCCCAGCGAAGTTTCTTTTTTTGATGTCTAAAAAGTTTTTTTAAAAAAAATCAATTGGTCATAAATGGTCTAAAGATTCCATCTTTATAAGAAAGACTGGCTAAAGCAGTTCCGTCACACAAAATAGCAAAACCTGAAATATCAAGTTCGATAGGCTTTTCTTCTGAAGAGGACATGAGCTTACCCTCTATTTCCGGCGTAGCATCAACCAGTTTAATTTTTTCAATATTATCGACAGGTAATCTACCGGTGTTGTCTTTTTTAACATTGATGATGTTCCTGTCTTTTTCTTCTGAATGCCAGACAGAAATCGTGGAAGGACCTGCGAAGGCGTGATTTTTACAAGCAGTTGATTTTTTCTCCACGCGCACCAAAGATGAGTCTTGATCAGCCACAGCTGAGTTAAGAGAATAAGTTTTAGCTATAGAATAAACCGCAACGATCAAAGCAAATATTGCGATAAGAGAAATCGATAGATTAGTGGAGACTTGTCGATGCATTTTTTTTATTTTAATTTCAATTGTATTATACCATAAAAATATAACTTTAAAAAATAAAGTTATCCACAACGTAAAGCTACTGCGTAGCCACGTTGCAGGTAAATAAAAAAAGAACGCATTGAGCGCTCTTTTAAAAGTATGAATAGAAAATAATTTTATTCGATAGAAATAACTTTCCTACTGACTAATTTACCGGTGAAGTTTTTGATTTTTTTAGTCGTAAATTTCACCACACCTTCTTTCATAGCAAAAAGAGTATCGTCTTCTGCACGTTTAACATTTTTCCCCGGTTTAAATTTAGTACCACGTTGGCGAACAATGATTTGTCCGGAAGTTATTTTTTCTCCTCCAAATTTTTTCACTCCGAGTCTTTTCGAGATTGAATCACGGCCAAGGGCGGTAGATCCACCTGCTTTACGATGTGCCATATTTTTAGTATCTGATATCTAGTATGCGATTATCTAGTATGCAGAAAGTATTAACCATATTTACAGAATTCATCTTATCAGTTTTGTGATATAATGTCAATAAGCTTATGGATGAGAAACCTTTGGGCAAAAAATTTAAAGAATTTTGGATTAACTACGAAACTAAGATAATTCTCGTATTAGGCTTTATTTTGGTCGCCATTATTTCTTTTGAGGTAGGAGCGCTTAAGGGAATTAACTTAAGCCAAAAGCCCCTAGTTATCGAAAAAGCGTCTCTAGTTAAGTCTGGAAGCCCAGAACCATCCTCAGGAATGCCCTCTCAAGCTCAAAATTTGACTTCTGAGCCAAAAAAAGACCCAACTAGCTCAGTTGTACTGCCTCAAAATTGTATGTTCGTCGGTAGTAAGAATTCTAATAAATACCACCTGCCGACTTGTCGCTACGCCAAGAGTATTAATCCGGAAAATCGCGTTTGCTTTTCTTCGCTAGAAGAGGCACAATCTAAAGGGTATGTGCCGGATAAGAATTGCATTAAATAAATATGACTAAGGAAAATAATAAAATTATAATTATCTCTCTCGGCGGTTCTCTTATCGTGCCCAATCAAATCGATTGGCAATTTTTGAAAAAGTTTCGCGAGTTGATTGTGTCTGAGATTAAAAAAGGAAAAAAGTTTGTAATCATTACTGGTGGGGGATACACCGCCCGGGAATATATCCAAGCGGCCGGAAAAATCACCAAAATCACTAAAGATGATCAAGACTGGCTGGGCATCCATGCTACTAGGATGAACGCACATCTTATAAAAACAATTTTTCGCGCTTATGCTCATCCGCGCATCAACAAAAATCCGGAAACAAAAACAGATATCAGTGAACACTTCGCCAAAGGTGAGGGCGTGATGGTGGCGGCCGGTTGGCGTCCAGGTTGGTCGACGGATTATGTGGCCACAATTCTCGCCAAAAGACTCGGCTCTAAAAAACTCATCAATCTGTCAAATATAAAATACGTTTACACTAAAGACCCGAAGAAATTTAAAGATGCCCAAAAAATAGAAAAAATTGACTGGAAATCTTTTAGAAAAATTGTCGGCTCTCGCTGGGACCCTGGAATGAACGCTCCTTTTGATCCTGTGGCTTCTAAGCTCGCCCAGGAGATTAATTTAGAAGTTATTGTGGCAGAAGGTAAAAACTTGGAAAATTTGAAAAATATTTTGGATGAGGAAAATTTTCAAGGGACGGTGATTAAGGATTAGGCTATTTCTTCTTCACACTCAAACTTCTCGTCTCCTTATCTAATACCTTAGCCTTCTCAACTTCTTTTTGGGCGGAGTAGGGCAAAACTCCTAAAATATTTTTAAGGGCGACGCCGTCAACTTTCAAGACGTCTTCCCAATGTTTCAAGGGCTCCAGAATTTCTTTCAGTTTCTTTTCATCGTATTTATAAGTTTTTCGCAGAGTGGTTCCAATGATGCCATTTTCACCAAAAACTCGCTCCACGCCTTCTTGTTGCATATAATCAGAGATGGTTTTTTGTAATTTCCCCAGGCGTTCTTTAGTGAGGGTGACGGCGGATTTTAGTTCGATAAATTCCGAAATGGCCGAGTTCACTTCATCGGTGTCGATTTTTCTCTGCTCTTTGAACTTATGTTTCCACATTGGGCAGATGTTTTGATATCCGCACCAATCGCAAAGCGGAGTGACATGCGGTTCAAATTCACCGGCTTCGATATGCGCAATTGTTTCCAAAAAAACTTTTTCTGTTTCTTGAAGTTGCTCCTCAGTACGCGGAGCCGAAAGTTTCACCCCGTGTTTCAAAAAATACAAGCTAACTTTGAGATTGCCCAGATTGGCAATTTCTTTTGGATAAAGAGAAAGAAAAGCTTGCAGATAGACTGTGAGCTGGATGTCATGATCTACCTTATCTTGTGTGGGCATTTTCTTGGTGGTTTTATAATCAATAATTTCAAAACCATCAGGAGTGCGATCAATACGGTCGATGATGCCGGAAATAATATGTCTTGCACCTTCAGGTCCAATTTCAATTTGAAAACGGGATTCGAGTGTCACGATATTAAAATCGGCTGGATTGTTTTTTTGATAGTAATCTTGAAGCATTCTCACTCCCTGAGAAAAAGCCGCTCGTTCTTCATCCGGATTTTCAAAAACGACCGGATTCCAAACATTGGAAAAATGCTCCATCGCTTGGTCTAAAGTGGGGGACAAGATACCCGGCGTGTGAATGAATTTCATCGTATCATGCAAAACCGTCCCAAAAACCGCTTCCTTGGACTTGGGCGTTCTAATTCTGTCGATATTTTGATATTTATATTTCAGCGGGCAATTTTGATAGGTGTCGAAGGCTGAGTATGAAATGCGCATAAAAATTAGTATAAAGTATTTTGTATCTTGTATTTAGTATAAAGTATAGAACAAAAGAAAACTATTGACAATTAAGTGTTTTTAGTATACACTTATACGTTACCAGGTAGTACATTTACTATTTTAATAAAAAAGGAGAGTTGAAGTGGAAAAGAACGAAATTAAAGGCGACATGAATGTTAAGAATACAAGAAGTAAGAATGTCGCCATTATCCCAGGCTTCGGGAAAAACAATATCCCGATAATAAATGGCAAGTCCGTCTTGGTTTTAAGACTTGTTCAAAAGGGTCTTAATGAAGGACGATATGTGGCCGCTTACTGGCGATTAGACAATATAGCGGATATTTCCAGAAAATCCATCTTCCGATTAGTGGGCTAAACTCACAAAAAAGGCATAAAACCAGAATCATTGGTTTCATGCCTTTTCTTTTTGCGGCAAAACTTCATTGACACGCTTTTTTAATAAATATAGACTTGAATCGGAGTGATTTTGGGGAAAGCCTTTCACTCCTGGAATGGAGCTATTTCATGTAATCATGGGACCATTCTATTTTTCGTTCGTGGGCTACCTGTTTCTCAGGGAGCCCACATTTTTTATTACGTAAATATGTACGTACATATTTACTTACACATGTAATGACATTATAAAAAAAGCTAAACAGAGCTGTTTTTTGATGTATTGACAGGTTTTTTTGTTTTGCTATAATAAGCATACTAACTTAGTAGGAATTAAAAAGAAAATGAAATTTTCAACAAAAGGGGAGTATGGTTTGCGATTAGCAGTGAATCTGGGGAAAAGTTACCCACGCGTAAAAAGCGTTGGGGAAATTTCTGCCGAAGAAAAAATTTCTCTTAAATATTTGGAAAGATTGATTGGGGAGTTACGCAAAAAAGAAATCGTAAAAAGTTTCAAAGGCAAAGACGGCGGATATGTGCTTGCAAGAGAGCCAAAGGAAATTTCAGCTGGAGAAATCATTGAGACGATGGAAGGAAGTTTTACATCAAAGTGCCAAGACACGAAATGTTCTCACGTCAAAAAATGCCCGTCAAGTTTTGTTTGGATAAAATTAGGAGAACAGATTAGAAAAACTTTATATGGGATAAAGTTGTCAGATTTAATAAAGTAACTACAAACTCTGTCATTTCCGAGTAGGCGGGAATGACAATCCTATTTTTATGAAAAAAATCTATTTAGATCACGCGGCCACCACGCCAGTGGACAAAAAAGTTTTGAAAGCTATGATGCCCTATTTCAGTGAAAAGTTTGGCAATGCATCATCCTTGCATTTTTTTGGCATGGAAGCGAGTGAGGCCGTGGAAAATGCCAGACAAATCTCAGCTGATTTTTTTGGGGCGGACAAAAAAGAGGAAATCATTTTTACCAGCGGAGCGACAGAATCGAATAATCTTGCCATAAAGGGAGTGGTACGGGCGTATTATACTAAGCCAGAGAACGAAAATAGAAAGCCCCATATCATCACCTCTTCTTTTGAACATCATTGCGTGCTTTATGCGATTCAACGCCTGGAAAAAGAAGGCCTGATCGAGGCAAGCTATATCACACCGCAAAAAGACGGCGTCCTAAGAGCCGTTGATGTGCAAAAAGCCATTCAAGACAATACTATTTTGGTTTCAATAATGTATGTTAATAACGAAATCGGTACCGTTCAGCCCATCGCCCAAATCGGAAAATTGATAAAAAAATATAATTCACAGACAACCAATACTAAACATAAAATATTTTTCCATACTGATGCCACTCAGGCGGTTAATTATTTTGATTGTGATGTCAAAAAATTGGGCGTAGATATGCTCTCAATGTCCGCCCATAAGATTTATGGACCTAAAGGAGTAGGGGCGCTCTACGTGAAAAATGGCACCGCCATTAAGATGATTCAAGATGGTGGCGCTCAAGAACAAAATCTCCGAGCTGGGACAATTAATTCCACTGGAATCGTAGGTTTAGGAGAGGCCTTGAGGTTAGTTAAAAATGAAAAGGAAAAAGTTAAAATTGAAATTGAGAGGTTACGAAATTATTTAATAGAAAAAGTTTTGCGAGAAATTCCGAAAACCAGATTAAACGGTTCAAAGACAAAACGCTCACCAAACAACGCCAACTTCAGTTTTTTTGATATAGAAGGGGAGAGTCTCCTTTTGATGCTGGACGCTTCCGGCATTGCGGGTTCAACCGGTTCAGCTTGTTCCTCGGGCTCTCTCTCGCCCTCCCATGTGCTAATGTCACTTGGAATGAAAGCAGAGGAAGCTCATGGATCACTGCGACTCACACTGGGCAAAGCTACAACCAAAAAAGAAATTGATGCGACAGTGAAGGCGTTGAAGAAAATAGCATTTGATCTCCGAAAAATTTCGGGGAATGTTTTAAGTGACTACTATAAGAATAAAAAATAATTAACAAAAAAAGTTTATATGATATATTCAAAAAAAGTTTTAGAACATTTTATGCATCCGCATAATCAAGGTGAGTTGAAAAATCCGGACGGCGCGGGAATTGTCGGCAATCCGAATTGTGGCGATGTGATGAGAATCTACATCAAGGTGAAAAAGAAAAAAAAGGAAGAGGTGATTTCCGACATCAAATTTGAGACTCTCGGATGCGCTAGCGCCATTGCAACCTCATCTATGGTCACGGATTTGGCCAAAGGCAAGTCCTTGGACGAGGCCTTGAAAATTAGCACGGCGGACGTCGCTGAAGCCTTGGAAGGTTTGCCACCGATAAAGATGCATTGTTCAACCTTAGCGAGTGAAGCACTGACAGCGGCCATAGCGGACTATCGCAAGAGGAAGGAAGAGGAGTAGAAATAAAAAAAATTAAATCAAAATAAAAAAACCGACACTTCTTGTTTCGGTTTTTTTGTGATAAGGGGAGAGAGAAAGAGAATTATCCATAGTGTCGCATAAGGTAACTTTTGCGACACTATGTAGTATAATATAACTTAAATAAAGCAATATATACTATGCATCAAGATTGATTCGGTTATATTTCATATATATAGATGTACCCTTATCTTCATAGAATCGCTCCTAGCTCAATTTTAGAGGTCGTTTTTTTAAGGTTCTCTGCAAAATCATATCTTAGATTGTAGACACATTTCTTGGAAAATATTTCTTATACTTTTATTTTTTTATAAATTTTTATATTTTCTTAAAAACATTTTCTTACGTAGCCTTAGTTGTATATTATCATCTGATCAATTTTAGTATTAGAATTGGTTCCAAGTTTTCCAATGAGTGATCTGGAAGTTCCCAGATAAATATTGGCCCCGAAATATGGATCATGCACAATATAGTCCTTACTGTCTTTTCCAGTAACAACCACATAATGCCCTCCCCCACCGCTAGTTTTTGAAATGTGAACGATGACCGGATTATTATTTTTTATCTGACTATCAATGGTTGACCAGCTAATGTTTCCGTGTCCGGTCGAAGAAGCAAGATCTATACCCGAACTCCAGCCACTCCCGGGCCAGTTAATCAAGTCGCCTGAAAAAATCTTAGCTTTGGCTAAACTTCCTGGAGTGATACTAGCTCCTAAATTCTTAAAAACCATCGCCACAGAAGTCACCGCGCATCCATAATCTTTCATAAGGGATTTTGAATTGCCAATTTTTTGGCTAGCCCAACGTGAGTCAGTTTGGGAAAAATACCAAGAGGTAGATGCCCAATATTTCTTATCCGGTTGCGCATAACTTTTGACGCTGTCCAAAACATCACCGATATTTGAGGCGGAACTAAAATCAAATAACTCGGCTTTTTGCTCCTCGATATGAGCTAACATCGCCTGATATTTCGTCTCCTCTCCTTGAGTTTTTTCTAAGAGATATTGCTTTTGGTTTTCAGTGCTTTCCAGGTCATCTTTCTTCTGACTCAATTGGTCATTGAGGTCAGAACTTTTTTGATAGTCATTATTAATCTTATCTTGAATGGATTGCAAATCAGCACGAGCGGTTTGTATCTCTTCAAGAACATCCGCCACCTTAGAACCGGATTGTTGGATATAGTCAGTTTGACCAAAAGAAACCGCCATGTCCTTATTCCATAAAACCAAATCCAAAACACCTTGCTGGTCATAATCATAATAACTCTGCATAAGGTTACTAAGGATTCTTCTTTGGTAAGCAATGGCTTTTTCTTTTTCATTCACATCATTCTTAAGTGAATCCATTTGTGCACTCAAATCATCTAATTTCTGCTGGACAGACTGGATAGTTTGTTGTGTTTCATTTTTTTGCTGACCGATAGAATCAAGCTGATTAGCTAATAAATCTTGGGTTTTATTATTTACATTAATTAAAGTTTTGACAACCGCCTGTTGATTGCTCAGGGTTTCACATTTTTGTTCATCAGCTTTGCATTGTTCCTGACAGCTTTGATTTTGATTGGCATCATCCGGAAATTTCGCATTGCACGTGTCATCACAAGCCACCTTGCAATTATCCATTGCTAATGCCAAGGGGGTGAAAATTGCTAAAGATAAACCGCAAACAAAAGTCGCACCAAGTACGGATAAAAAAAGTTTATTTAATTTTTGCTTCTTATTGTTCATAAATCAAAAATTTAATTTATTTTCCCCAAAGCTTTTTTAATCCGCTGCAAACTTTCTGCTTTTCCCAGTACCTGCAAAACTTCAAACGGTGAAGGTGATCTCTGTTCGCCAGTGAGAGCCACACGCAGTGGCCAGAGCAATTTCCCCCGATCAGTTTTGCCGGATTCGTCTGTGAAATTTTTCTCAGCTACACCCATTAGCTCTTCCGTTAAATTTTTTAGTCTTTCGTTATTTTCCAAATTTTCAGTATCAAAGTTAAAATCATTTTCTGAAATTTTTTCCAGCGCTTCGAAAGATAACTGTAAAGAATTTTTAATTTCTTCATCGCTCATTTCCTTCCAGCGCAAGAGTTCTGTATCATAATGGATTTCATCCCTGAAAAAGAAAGCACTGGTCTCCCCTACTTCTGATAATTTCAAGAGGCGAGCGCGCTCCACGGCTAAAACTTTTTTGACAAATTCTTCTGATTTTTTTTCTGCCTTAGCTTCAAAAAAGAAATCTTTCTTTTCAAAAAATGGCAACGCGCGTTGATATAAATCGGAAAGAGTAATTTTTTTGATCCATTGCGAATTTATCCAGTCTAATTTCTGAATATCGAAAACCGCTCCAGCTTTATGCACGTGAGAAAAATCAAATCTCT
>JBBREE010000018.1:0-21299 GCA_038203255.1 Candidatus Moraniibacteriota bacterium
CCAAAATGCGAAAACTTTTGGCTTCAAACAGAGAATTAGCTGGTAAGATCGAGAAATTAGAAAAGGCCAATCATAAAAACCAGGAAAATTTTAAGGTCGTTTTTAGAGTACTTACTAAACTCATGAAGACTGAACCGGAAGATGATAGGGTGAAAGAGAAAATCGGATTTCAGGAGTAGAAGCTCTTTGGAAAGAAAAAATGAATTTTTCTCAAAATAAATTTTAAGCTATAATAAAAGAAAAGAAATTATTATAAAAATTTTATGAAAAAAAATGATCAAGCAAACTCTCTCTCTACGTAACTTCGGCAAAAAGTTCAACTTTAGGAGTGGGGTCTTTCAGCGGAGCGAAAAGTTGAACTTTGGAGGGAGTAAAAATTTCAAAATGTTTTTCGTCTTCCTGATTCTTTTGGGAGGATTTTTTGTTTGTGGGGTGGGGAAGGCGAGTGCGGCGACTTTTAATGATGTTACTGATGGCAATTGGAATTCGGGGGCGACTTGGGGGAATCCGGGAAATAATATAGTGGGTTCAGGGTATCCAGGAGGATATGACGCTGTGACTATAGATTCAAATATAGTGACTATAAATGATGATCAAGATGCTTCTTCGTTAGCTATCTCTGGTGGAACATTAAATGGCGGATCATCAACTTTATCTATTCAGAATGGAATGTCATTGATGTCAGGAGTTTTTTCTCCCGAATTAGGCACAGTTAGATTCATTAGGATAGCGACCATTTCTGGGAATATTAATTTTAACAACTTAGTATTTAATACGGACGCAACGACAGCGCGTACAACAACGATGACCGGAGCTATATTAACTGTGGATGGTTCCTTGGTTATAGATAATTCCTCAACAGGTGCTTTAGGTTTGAGTGGGGGCACCATTTATTGTAATGGCGATGTTAATGTTGATATTGCCGATATAAATCAATATTATCATTCCACTAATTTAATATTCTCAGGATCTGGTAATCAAAGCCTTATTTTGTCTAGAGGTTCTACAACCATTGGATATTTCTTGCCGACTATTATAAATAAGTTAGGCGGTACGTTGTCGGTAGATGGAATATTACGCACAAATCAAAGCTTCACTAGTAACTCTGGCACCGTTGATTGGACCACTCACGCCACCACATTATCTTTGGCTGGCGGAACTTTCGTTCCAGGATCCTCAATTTATCACAATATATACATAAGCGCTGTTACCCTAGGAGGAGATTTGACATTGGATGGAAACTTCGCCAATGCCGGTTCTTTTACATCCGGTTCTGATACTGTTATTTTTGTAGGAGGCGAGAACTCCACCCTAACTACCGGTGGTACTGCCATCACTCAAGATTTCCAAAATCTCACTATTAACAAATCTGGGTCTGGCACCGTCCAACTTTCCACCAATGGCTTGGACGTGGATGGAAATCTCACTATTTCTTCTGGCACCCTGGATCTTAATGGCCAAGATATTTCCACTGCTACTAACTGTTCTAGCTCAGGCATTTTGAAGCTAACTGGAGATGAAATTCTTTCTTGCACTCCTACCCTCAATTTTGGTTCTACAGTGGAATATTCCGCTACCACTGGTACTCGAGCGATTAAAGATTGGGCCTATCAAAATCTCGATATTAACGGTTCGGGTGGCACCTTTATTGATAGTGGTGCGCGTACTATTTTGGGAAATCTAATTTTAAATGCTGGAACATATATTGCTCCGACAACGTTAAATGTAGCCGGTGACTGGATTAATGGTGGGGGAAATTTTAATGCAAATTCCGGTACTGTAAATCTAATTGGTAACGACCAGTCTATTTTTGGTTCCAATACTTTTTATAATCTGTCTAAAAAAGTTGTAACTGTTGATATTATTACTTTCGATAATTCTGCTACTCAAACTGTATTTGGAACACTTACTTTTTCCGGTATATTGGGCAATCTTTTATCTTTACAATCAGATTTTGATGGTTTCCAGTGGGAAATTGATTCGCAGGGTAACAGGGCTATTAATCATGTCAGCTATAAGGATTCTAATAGTATCAACTCAAGAAACATTGATAGTGTTAGTAGTATAGATGCGGGGAATAATGCTGGTTGGAATGCTCCCATTGAAGCACCTATCGTGTCGATGACTGTGCCGAGTGACGGAGTAACTGTTTCAAATGGTATTACTGTTTCTGTAAGTGCAATATCTGATTTAGGTATAGCTGGAGTGCAGTTTAAATTGGATGGAAACAATTTTGAGTTAGAAGACACCTCTTATCCGTACAGCATTCTCTGGGATACAACCACTGCGTCTGAGGGTAGCCATTTTTTGACGGCGATAGCGAGGGATAATGGCGGTAATTTTTCCACAGCGATAAATACAATTGTGACAGTTGATAATAGTGCTTCTACTATAACGCAATATGGAGTTACTTGGACATTTGATAAGGAATATCGATTTGGGAAATTTGTAAGTGGGGATTATTGGGTTGTGGATCCGGGATCAGGAATCCAATTAGACATATCTCCTTTACCAGAAAATGGTCTCAATGGTTCGCAAGTTAACCCACAAAATAGTAGCCAGCCTTTTGATAATAGGACGGAGAATTATGATGCTTCCTTGTTATTTAATTCAGGTGAAACTTTGCATTCTGGAGATTCTTTGATTTCTACTATTAGTGAAAATACTCCTGGAGATGATACTGATGTTCTTGGAAGAAATGTCGCTGACGAACATGACGTAATCCAATCAGCAGCTGTTTTAACGGTATTATCTTCTGTCCCCAATGACAATTCATTCCGGCCTTCTATATTTGGCACTGATAAAACTATCTATAATTATAACGATGTCGATATTTCTATTTTTGCTAACCTGCCCGCTTCAACCAAGGCATTATCTCATATGGCTGATACTAATAAATCTGTGACTGAAAATTATGCTAGATATTTTTCTAGGCCATGGATTATTTGGGGCGCGGATTGGCAAGGGCGATATATTCATCCTTTGGATAATATGCCAAACTATTACGAATATTGTTATGATATTTATTCTGAGGGAGGGGAAATAATTAACAGTGATTTGCCAGGAAAAGAAGATGTATTGAAGGGAATAATCCAGTTGGGAATAGACACTTATTATGCGACAAACGCTGGAAATGGAGATCGAACAGTTTCCAAATTTCCAATGTTAGTAGCTGGGATGGCACTTCACCAACCTAATCTCTATGCGACAAATTATCAGGGCTTTAAAGAAATATTTGAAACATACTATGGGACCGGCTGGTCAAGCCCTGCACCAGATGTTCTTTGGCGATCAAAGGTTGGGCTGGAATATGAAGATGCTTATCCGTCAGAATGGGGGGATAGGGCGGTGTCTGCTGGAACGGGTTATAAGATGGAAGATTATCGCAGGTGCTGTTCTTCGAATTCATGGTCGGGAATTGCTTTATCTATCCATGTAATGCATGCTGAGGAAGAATGGAATCATAATGCTTTTTTAGACTACATGGATAGGTGGCATTATGAAGTTGGTGTTATTGATACAGCTAATATAGCTGTAATAAGACAATATTCAACATCCTTTGGATATGAGCCTGGCGGGATGACCGAATCATCATTCACATCTGACATGTGGAATACTTATCGTTCGAATTATAAGGCTATTCGCGCTGACGTCGATAGTTCTTCTTCTGTTACTAGCGTTGACGCACTTTTGACCCTGCGAAATTCAATTGGTCTTTCCATGAATGGCACCGCTTGGCAAACTTCATCTACTACTGGCGACGTCAATTGCGACGGTGTTTCCAATTCCACAGACGCCCTTCTTATTCTTAGATTTTCCGTGGGACTTTCCATGGGCTCTACGGCGTGGTGTGAAGGAAATTAAATTAACGGGTATGAAATATTTGGATATGTTTTCATATGGAGGTAGATACCAATACAAGTACGCCCGTAAGTACGTCCGTACCTACGAAAGTAAATACTCCGACAAATACAAAATCCCCAGACAGCGGACAGTCCGCTCTGAGCAAAGAACAATCTAGCGGACAGTCCGATGGCACACCTTCCCCCAAGAAGACATCCGATGTCCAAACACCGCAATCTTCTCAACCTCAACCTCAAAAATCACAATCTAATTTCACCTGGTGGAAACCTTGGACATGGTTCTATCGTGGGTACGTAAATTGTTACGTAATTAATTACATGCATAAAAAATCCTCCAGATAATTGGAGGATTTTTTTAATTTGGAAAGGAAAATCTTTTATTGAACATTAGCCGTCACCTTAATTTCCGAAGAAGCGGTGTCCCCGTCATTATCAGTAACAGTGGCTTGAATATTAAGGGTGGAATCTTTCTGAGTATCGGGGATAGAATAAGTATAAGTGAATGAAACGTCATTTCCCTTAGAATAAATATCTATTCCGTTAATAGAAATAGTAACGGACGCGGCGCCATTAGGAGAAGTGGCGTTGATTTTTATAGGAAGAGTCGCATCAGTCACAGTGTCGCCGTCAGCAGGAGATTCGATACTTATAGTAGGACTCTTATTCTTAGATTTACCATCCTTAAAATCACTGGATTGGCAAGATGCAGTAGGAACAGTGTCTCCTTTAATTTTATTATCATCGAGATATCTTTTTACAGCATTTTCCCACTCTTTAAATTGAGGATCATTTTTTGGGTCGCTCGGAGGATTGCCTAGGGGATTATTTTTATCCACATAATAGAGGATGCTGTGCGCGTCTACAAAATTCTTTTTTTCCTTAGTATCGTCAGGACAAGAATCATTAGCTAGGCAATATTTATCCTTCTTGATTTTGCAAACTTCCACTTTCATTTTTTGTTCTAATTGACCATCAAGGACTGGCTTGCCAGTCTCTTGCGGGGTATATTTAGGAAATTGATCGACAGAATAATTAGCTAGCGCTTTTTGCATAAATTCACGCCAAATAGGTGAGGCGACGTATGATCCATCCGCTCCTCTAGCCATAGGAGAATTATCATTATTACCCGTCCAAACACCAGCGACAAGTGATGGGGTGTATCCCATTGTCCAACCATCGCGCCACTCATTTGTAGTACCAGTTTTAGCTGCCACTGGGCGATCGGTAAATTTAAGAGGATTATTTTCTCCGAAAACCGGCGCACGTAAATCATTTGTAGATAAAACATAATCAATCATCGCAATATATTTTTCTTCCACCACTCTTTGCCCATTGTCTGTCGTGGCTTCTTCTAATGATTTCCCGGAGCTATCCTCTATTTTAAGAATGATGGTTTGATTGTGATGAACTCCTCCTGTTGCAAACGTAGAAAAAGCATTAACGTGTCCCATTAAGGTGACTTCTCCACCACCTAAAACCAAAGAAAGTCCATAGCGGCTAGGATCATTTAACGTCGTTATCCCCATTTTGTGCGCAGTATCAATAGAGGCGTTTACACCGGCTAGGTAGAGGGTTTTCACCGCTGGAACATTAAGGGACATTGCCAAAGAATTTTTCATCTGCAAAAGGCCACGGTTTTTCCCATCATAATTTTTTGGATCATAAATTTGTCCATCAACAGTAGAAAAATTAGTATCTACATCCCAGATATTTGTTTCCGGTGTAAAGCCTTTTTCAAAAGCGGTTAGATAGACATATGGCTTAAAGGATGAGCCTGGTTGGCGGTTGGCGGTAGCTACGTTAAAATTACCTTCAAATGTGCAGTTTTTTCCAGGGATGCATCCGGCTGGGGAGGGTTTCCCAAAATAATCTTTAGAGCCCACCATAGCTAGTACTTGTCCTGTTTTAGGATCCGCTGCTACTAAAGCTGCATTATTAGCGTTGTAGGTGTTGGCATTTTTTTCGGCATTATCCTTAATTGCTTGTTCAGCAATTTGTTGTTTGTCCCAATCTAAGGTGGTATAAACTTTTAAACCGCCTTGTTCCACCACTTGTTCGCCATATTTAGTTTCTAAATAATCCTTAACATACATCACAAAATGCGGAGCGACAATGTTTTCCGAAAAAGGTCTTATTTTAGCTAGAACGTCCACTTGTTTAGCTGCGTCGGCTTGTGCTCCCGTGATATAGCCCAGGCGGGCCATTTGAGTAAGTGCATATTCTTGGCGAAATTTAAGGTCCTCAGTGTAGTTGCCATAAGGAGAAAAATGGGAAGGAGCCTGAGGTAGAGAAGCTAAAAGAGCAGATTCATCGAGGGAAAGTTCGCTGGCATGTTTAGAGAAAAAAGTTTGAGAGGCGGCTTCTACGCCATAAGCATTAGAGCCATAGGGAATTTGATTGAGATACATCCCAAGTATTTCATCTTTGGAAAATTTTTGGCCCAGTTCAATAGAGAGTATAGCCTCCTTCACCTTACGAGAAAGGGTTTTTTCTGAGGTGAGTAATGTTTGTTTTACAAGCTGTTGGGTGATTGTAGAAGCTCCTTGGGTGGCTTTTCGATGTAAGACATCGGCGAGTCCGGCGCGAATAATAGACGTTACCTCAATGCCATGGTTGGTATAAAAATTTTGATCTTCCAGTGCGATAGTGGCGTAGCGCACAGATTCCGGCATATCTGAAAAAGGAATCTCGGTACGTTTTTCTTCGCCGTGAATTTCATAAAGCAGATAGTTTCCGGTGCGGTCGTAAATTTTAGTGGATTGAGCGAGCGTGCGGTTGTTTAAATTGCCAGGGCTGGGCAAGTCTTTGGCAAACCAAGCAAAAACCCCAACCACAGAGAGGAAACCGGCTAATATTAAGCCAAGGAAAATTTTCCCCAAAAGTTTCCAATTCATTTTAGAAAATAACCTCTTGAAGTTATTTTTGCGATTAGTATTATTTTGAGGTGAAAATATGCGCATAAAAACTTATTATTATTAAATCTAAGTTCTCTGCATTATAGTATGAAATGGGAAAAAATTCAAGTTATTTCTAGTAGATAAACAGAAGTACCTTGGACGTCTCTATTATATCCTAAAATTATTCATAAAAACAATCTATAAAAATAAAAAGATAGATATTAGAAAGCTAATTTTCCAAGAGATTTTAGGATTGCGTCAATAAATCTTTTAGCGTTTTGCATATCTTCGCGCGGAAAACCTATTTGATCATTGAGTTCAAAAACCAGTGGTCCTCTTTTTGTCATCCCAAAATCAATAGAATATATTGGAAAATCAAATTTTTTATCAATGAGTTGTTGCATTTTTTCGACTATAACCAGAACATTTTTTGGTATCTTTTCAAGAGGAACTTCTTTTAAGGTGCCTCCCTGAGCCGCATTGGCCAGGAGACTGCCAGATTTAGGTGTTCTGAGATGAGAGAGGGTGATTTTCCCATTAGTCACAACAACTCTCAAATCATGATTTTTTTTAGTCAAACCAGATATTCCACAAGAAGTGTCTATAAACTCTTGAAGAACATATTTTTCTTCTTTTTTCAAAACTGCTTCGTTTAAATTGGTTGGTGTATCTATTAAAATATCTTTCCCCCCCAATCCTTTGGCTGGTTTTAAAACAGCCAATTTATGTGAGGAGAATTTTTTTAGACACTCGCTTAAATTATGCGCACTTTCTATCTCAAAGCTTTTTGGCATAAATTCGCCAAAATATTGATACATTAAATTTTTGTCATTGCATAGAATTTTAAATGCTAAACAGTTTAATGTTTTATGGTCTATTTCTGGAGAGGGAAAAGAGACGCCACCACTACGATCATAAACAGCGTCTGCCTCGATAGGAGTAGCTTGAATGAGAAAATTTTCTCCGTCAAAAAAGGCAGGGTTTTTAAATTTTAAACCACCTTGATAATTATTCGCTCCACTAACTAGATACATATCAAATCCCAGGGATTTTCCTTTTTCAAAAAAATAGCGGTAAATAGCTCTTTTTTTTCCAAAATTCAAAAAAGGATCCCGCCCGGGACGCTCCTTTTTGAAATACATAACTATTTTTTTCCTTTTTTGTAGAGTTGACATAAATATTGAGCAACAGTTGAAAGTTCATTAGAAATTTTTTCATCGAAAGTAAAGGCGGGTGAGCGGTTCACTTCAAAAACATAAGGGATTTTTTTAGGGCTAACAACCACATCTACTCCAGCTACCTGAATGTTAGCAATTTTGGCTGCACGCAAAGCCTCCTTTTTTATATTAGAACCAACTTCGGACAATTCTAAAAATTCTTCACTGGCGCCTAAATAGACATTATTTCTAAATTCATTTTTTTTGTCTGGCCTTTCTCTTTTTATCACACAGCCAAGAGTGTTTCCTAAAACAAGAACACGATAATCAAAGGTGTTGGGAATGAATTCTTGAATGATTATTTCCTCAGAAGGATTTTTTTTAATAAGTGCAAGAGCCTCCTTTTTATTTCTAGCCAGATATACCCCTAGGCCTTTTTTGCTCTGAGAAATCTTAATCACCATAGGCAGGCCTAAGAATTTTTCTGCGGCAGTGATGGATTTTTTTGTATAATCAAATGTGTAATAGGTTCTTGGCACGGAAACCCCATCTAGCGCCAAGGCAGCTGTTTGCTTAAGTTTGCTTGGTTCATTAGTGAATTGATAGAGTTTGTCTATAGAGGGGATAGAATTTTTTTTCGCAATATTGGAGAGAATAAAAGCCAAATTTCGCTGTTGACCCACTCGTCGAAAAAAGAGTAGGGAATAATCAGTGAGGGCTTTGTTCTTGATAAACGCTCGCACATTATTCTTTTGAATAAAAAGTTCTACCTCTTCAAAACTGGCGATGTCGGTCGAAATATTTTCTTTCTTTAATTTTTTTTGGAGAATATTTACGGTTTTTTCTGCTCCGGAAACACTTTTCTTTTTATCTTTTAAAATAAGTAGCATAATTTTATTTTAAGATAGTGAATCTATCCTTTTTAATTCTAATATAAATTCGATAATTTTTTTGATGACATTTCTTGTTTCGCCATAGGTGGGTTTATAGTGAATATAGAGATCGGGCTTGCCATTGATTTCCAAAATAGTGAAAGCCTGCTCTTCAGGGTCTTTTGAAATATCATCGCATATAATATCAATACCTATTAAATATTTTCCTACCGCTCTGCCCGCTTTGGCGCAAAGGCGTTCAATGGCCGGGTGAATCAAATCGGTTACATCTCTTGTTTCTCCGCCTTCAGCTAAACAAGAATTCTTTTTGATAAAAATTGCTTGGTCTTTTTCTAAAACACTTTTAGTGGTCACCCCCTGCTCTTTTAAAATTTCATCAAGAGCTTGATCAAAAGGAGTTCTACTAGTTTTTTTATTTTGTTTTTTCTCAATTAATTTTTTTATTGTGTTTTTCCCATCTCCAAAAACTCTCGGAGGAATCATTTCTAAAACCCCAATGGATTTATTTTCCAATGATAAGACACGGAATTCTTTTCCAAAGACCATCTCTTGAACAATAAGAGAAGAGAAATTTTTTATCTCACGCAAAATTATCTCCTTAGCACTCGCCAAATCTTTAATGTTGGTAAAGACGCCTTTACTGTTTGATCCTTTAGCATCTTTTATAACGATGGGATATACAAGAGGAGAAAGTTGTTGGGCTAAAGTATTTTCGTTAAGAGTTTTTCTGTAGAGGCAAACTGATTTTGGCGTAGGAAGATTGTTTTCTTTCAATGCGACATAAGTCAGATCCTTATAAGCAGTAAGCGCTTTCCCTGAGATAAAGTCACTGGCTATTTGAAATTTTCTAGAAACTAATATTTTTTCTCCCTGAAGGTTTATGCAAAAATAGCCTCTTTCCGGTACAATTTCTTCAATAGTGCCGCCCATTTCTTCGACAACTTTTTTAATTAGTGGTGGATTTTTAATCATAGCTTTATTTATTTACATCAATTAGGAATTTTTTTAAATCACGCCTGCCAATTAAAAGAGGGTATTTTAATCCTCCACGATCAGCGATGGAAAGTTTGGAGAGAATTTCTCGTTTATCTATAGTGATGAGCAATCTAATTTCAATACGGTATGTTGCGCCATGGGAAGAAAATGTCTTGGCCACGCCGACGACATCCGGATGCTTTTCTAGTTCCTTCCAAGTTTTGTTTTGACTCAAAAGAGCGATTTCTTCTCCATTGAAGACGCGATCTAACTTAAATTCTTCAATCATCTTTACTGCCTCAGTGTAGCCCAATTCTTGCGCTAGCTTCTTATCAATAGAAGAAATGCCAGCTCCGGTATCAATACGTGCTTCCACCTCAATTTCTTTCCCATCTTTCCCAATTAACCTCACTTTTTCCACAGTGCCAATCACTTTTTTACCGGAAATTTCTTCCAACTCTTCTTCAATTTCTCCGCCGAACAAATCTTTCCCCACTCGGATGCCTTTCTCTAGAGTTTTAATTTTAAGATCACTCACTTTCTGCAGTCTTTTTTTGAGGCCGGATAAATTAGCGATTTGAATGGAAAGTCCCGGGCGAGCATTGAGCTCCACAATCACTGGGCCGTGAGCTTTATCGATAGCGATGTCAGTACCTAAAAAACCCAGGCCGGAAATTTCTTGGGCCCTCACAGCCATTTTTAAAATATCATTCCAATAGGGAATTTTGATTCCGGAAAGCAAAAGTCTGGTGCCGGGAGCATATTCAATGATGTGACTTTTCCCTTGGACGGCTGAAGTAGTGGTGCCGGTAGCCATATCGATCCCAAGCCCGATTGCCCCTTGTTGTAAATTAGCTTTGCCGGAAGACGACTTAGTTGGAAGGCGGAGCATAGCCATCACCGGAACCTTATTAAAAACAATGACGCGAATGTCCGGGATGCCCTTAAAAGAATAGGGTTTAAAAAGTTTTAAAAGTTGCAATCGTTCTTCAAAAAAAGCGACGTCCGGTGTACCTGATAAAGAATAGGAACCATCCAAGATATTTCTAATATGATTTTTTAAATCTTCTACGGTGATGAGGGAGCGATCCGCCTTGATCCAGGCTTCGTCATTATGTCCTAAAATAAGACTAAAAGTGTTGTTATTACGCGCGGATTTTTTTTTGCCATAAACAACGATAATTCCCTCTCCGCCAAAGCCACGATTAGGCTTTAGGGCAAAACTTTCCGGCAAAGTGCTCCAATCAAAATTTTCCAGCTCGTCAACTGTTCGAATTTTGGCAATTAGGCGTGGTACGGGCAGATTGTTTTTAGCCAGAATTTTTTTGCTTAAAAGTTTATCATCCGCCAGCTTCTTAGCGCGCGACAAATTAAAAGGACGAATGTATTCCAGATTTCTGGAATTCATCCCTAAGATTTGTTTACTTAATTTATTGTAAGCAAAAAGTTTTTTAAAAAAATCAAACATAAATTATTTAGATAAAAATAAACGTGGCACACACGGCGACGACAGGTAAGTGTCGGAGAATTAATTGAAATATTTAAAGATTTCTTTGAAGCGGTAATATTCACTCATACGCAGTCCAGTCCATTTTCCCAGAAGAATATTAATCGGCAAGGTAAAAAGAATGGCCCAGGGATAAGTTAGGATGAGATGAATAAGGGAATCTGAGCTGGCGATGAAAAAACCAACCACCGAAATGACGAGAGTTTCCGCGGCTAAAATCACCGCAGTTTTAGTGCCCTTTTCAATTTGGACAGCTACAAATTTTTCCACCAGAGTAATCATAATTAAAATGGGGAAAATAGAAACGGCGGCCAGGCCCGTTCTTCTTAGGTCTCCACCTAAA
Organism: Candidatus Moraniibacteriota bacterium; assembly: GCA_038203255.1. Classification (GTDB taxonomy): domain Bacteria; phylum Patescibacteriota; class Minisyncoccia; order Moranbacterales; family UBA2206; genus CAIKZD01. The sequence goes on from JBBREE010000018.1 coordinate 11,636, forward strand.
GCTAAGATGCCCATAACAAAAAGCGCGACAGCAGTGAGCATGATAGCCACGCGCGGGAGGTAGAGTAAGCGGAAAGGTTTGAGAATGAAACGCATGAGCATTCCGGTAGCAATAACGGAAATGAAAATAGTGATGCCATATTTCAATCCATTAGTGGCTAAGAAAGCGAAAGTGACAATAAGGGGAGTATAGATTCCAAAAGCCTTGATGCCGACCACTTGACGCAAAAAGGCGATGAAAGTGGCGATGATAGGTAGCATTAAAAGCAGAAGCACTGTTTCGAGAGGCAATCCATTTTGGATGAAAAAGAGAATAATAGGACTTACTTGCATAATATTTCTAAATTAAATTTAATTACTTTTCAAATTATTAATTTTCCGACTGTTGAGGTGACAAATCGCGATAGCTATGGCATCGGCTGTATCATCGGGACGCGGAAGCGTAGCGAGGCGCATAATGCTTTTAGTCATCTCCTGAATCTGGGATTTACTAGCCCGGCCGTAGCCGGTGAGGGCTTGCTTGACCTGGAGCGGAGTGTAACCACATACCTTAACATTTTTATCGCTCAGTGTCAATAGGATGGCTCCGCGCGCTTGGGCGACTTGGATTACGGTTTTTTTATTCTTAAAAAAGAAGAGTTCTTCAATAGCCGATTCTTGAGGGGTATATTTAGCAATAATACTTCTCAAATCAGTACAAATCTCACACAGTCTTTTTTCCGGCGAGTCTTCCGGTGGAGTGGAAATGTGACCGTAGGCAATGGCTTCCATTTCTCCATTTTTTTCTTCAATAATCGCCCAACCGGTAGTAGCTGTACCCGGATCGATGCCAAGTACTCGCAAGTTTTTTTCAGAAGTTTTTAAGTTATTTTTTTTCATAAATATTCTTTTTCTATTATACTCTGAAAAGTTAGTTTCGGACAGAAAAAATATCAATCTAAGAAAGCAGAATAAAAATTTAAATATCCCATTTCTTTTTTTAGTTATTTATAACCAACATGTGGAATAAGGGCAGTCTATATTTGCGAAAAGTCAAATTTTAGGGCCTTCCTAAAGCTCAGCTTTAGGAGAATTGTCCCAAGTGGTCGGTTTATTTTGTTCATAAGGAAGGGCTTTCCAGGTCAACTCAAAAATTTCTTTCACGGCAGTCGCGAATTTAGGGGACTCAATAATGAGAGTTTCCACACTTTCAAAAAGAAAGATGCGCACAAATTTTCCGTCGCAAGATTCGATGGAGACCTTGGAGTCGTATAAATTTTTTGGCAAAAATTTCACGCTGATAGATTTCATGCCTTCGTTGATAAATTTTCCATAAGGCATAAGATCTGGAGAGTCGACAGTCAGGCCACGCACTCTGGTGCCATGCTTTTCCTTATATTCGTTCCATTCCATAAAATATTCATGCACTTCCGGCGATGCGTCTTCATTGGAAGCAAAAAAACCTACAATTTCTTTGTCATGCAATTCTTTTTCTCTATATTGATAAGCCTGACGCAGTCCCTCCATTCCTTCAAAATACATAATACTGGCTTTTTTAGCGCTATTTTTCTGAAAAGATTGCAATTCCGGCAAAATTCTTTTAGCTTGATGCACGCGTCTTTCCCAATTTTCCACAAACACTTCCGGATTTCGGGCGATATATTTTTTCTTTTCTTCACCGGGAATATGCACAATAAGGCCTTTTTCTACCAATTCTTCCGCTAAAACATAGGCCGTTGGGCGCTTAAGGCCGGCTTTTTTGGCGATTTGATAGGGAGTGGCGGTGCCAAGCTGCAAGAGGGCAAGATAAATCAAAACCTCTTTTTCGGAGAGGCCGAGATTTTGTAATGTTTTAACAATATAATCATTCATATGATCATTATACTCTGTTTTGACAAAATAGTCAATAAAGTTGACGAATAATTATGTATAATATTGGTACATGCTTTATATTAAGCATAAAAAGGTAATATTTAGCCTATAATTTACCATTAAAATAGACGTAATTCTGGACAAAATTGTGAAAATGGAGTATGATGGGTTGTTAGGACGAGAAGCTGAAAAGTAAAACATTTCTAACAAACAGTACCTTTAAAAGAAAATCAAAAACAGTCGGGTACTTAATTGATAACCGACACTAAAGGCAGGAAGCTTGCCCTTGCTCCATTGTGGAACATAAAAAAGCTGATGGTTTTTGAGGGAGATATGGGGAGAAGGTTATGAAATTAGAAATTTTGGAAAGTATTGGCAAATATAGTTCTGAGAAAACGGCCTTCATTTTTATTCAGGTAGTTTCCCTTGTAGTTCGTTTGTGTAAAGAGATTGATCCTAACAGTTCCTGGAAAAAAGAGGAGCTTGTTGTGGAATTGTACGGCTACGACAGGATACACAAATATAATAAGCTGAAGGAAAAAGAAGATTTCTTGGAGGTCTTCTCGGAGCTGGGGATTAGCCTTCCGATCGAAATGATCATGGAAGAAATTCCAAGGCTCATTGCCAGGGGATTGAGGTGGGAGGGAAAAATATGTATAAGAATAAAGGGTCGCTATGATCCAAATCCTAAAGAGGAGATAGAAATCTCCTACGAGAGGCTGTGGTAGAGAAGTACGTTCAAGAGTTTTCGGAAGTTTCTCTAAAAAACTTCCCTTTTATCAGGGCTATAAATAAGTTGTAGTTTTGCAGAAGAAGTTCGTTTAAAATTGATCACCTTTTAACCCACTATTGGATATAAAATTTTTGAAAGGAGAATGTCATGGAAAAGAACATACTGGAATACGAAGAAAAACCGATGGCAAACCTGAATCATATTCATGGGTATCAAAAGTTCTGTGCCAAAAGAACGATTCTTGATTATCAAGAGCTTCCATTTTTTAGCAAAAACTACGGGCTTTGCCAGGAAAGCGAGTGGGGCAGTTCCGGTGGTATCGGTAAAGACGTAGTGATATATGAGATTATGTCGGAAGATATAGTCGAGCGTTGCCGTGAGATTATCACACATCAATTTGATCGGAACAAAGATCAAATGAATAATTGTCGAATTGAATATATACAGGTTTCAATTGAACTGGGGATTGTCGAAATGGCTCCGCAAAAATATTTTGTTCCCGATGAGGAGAAAAATAAGCTGATAGAGAAACTTCGGGAAGGATTTGTCTTTCAGGAAGCTATGGCCCATGTCCACGCCAGTGCTAAGCCGCCTTCAGCTGAGTTGGTACTGAGACATACCAAGGAGTCCGTGCATAATAAAGGGTTTTTTATTTCTCGGCGGGAGCGTGGAGTGGATGAAGTTTTGCGTGAGGAAAAACTGAATCTCAAAATTGCATCGAATGAAGAAGTCCGCTCGCATATCAGAAATTTTGGGATCTTGGATAAGACAATCGAAAAAACGAAGTATTCGTATTGTCTGTATTAAATCTGTAGTTCTACGGGCAAGAAGATGATTCAATCTTCTTGCCCCTTCAATCAAGATTGCAAATAGTTTGTGATTTTGGAGAAGAAAAAGCAGGATTGATACCGGTCACGGAAAGAAATTTTCTGGGGCCGGTTTTTTTTGTTTTTTCCTAAAGCTCAGCTTTAGGAAAGACTATAAGTTGTCATATATTTCATCCACATCATCCAACTCGTCTAAAACTTCTAAAAGTTTTTCATAACTTTCCTTCGTGGACTCATCTATTTCGGCAGTGGTTTTGGCCAGAAATGAAAGATTAGCCTCGGAAATTTTAATGCCGGATTTTTTTAATTTATCTTGCACTTTTTGCAGTTCAGTGGGTTCCGTGAAAATGATAAAAGCCCCTTCCTCACTTCTCATATCTTTGGCGCCGGCTTCAATAGCTGCGAGTTCCAACTCTTCGAGATTACTTTCCCCATTTGTTTCAATGACAATGGCTCCAACTGAGTCAAAATTCCACATAGCGCTCCCTGATTCGCCGAATTTCCCCCCGTTTTTGGTGAGAGCGGTTTTTACTTCGCCCAGCGTTCGATTACTGTTGTCAGTTGTGGATTTCACGAGCATCATAATATTTCCCGGGCCGATAGCTTCATAAATAACCTCTTTCATCTGATCGCCTTTCAACTCACCCGTGCCACGCTTAATGGCGCGGTCAATGTTGGCCTTGGGCATATTAAACTCCAGTGCCTTGTCAATGGCGGCGCGCAATTGGAAATTAGTGTCCGGGTTGCCACCACCAGCTTGCGCGGCGATGACGATGGGTTTGGCGAGAACGGTGAAGATCTTGGCCCGCTTAGCGTCGTTTACCCCTTTTCTTTGCTTTATTCCCGCCCAATGTGAGTGTCCTGACATAAAATTAAATTTATAGAAGGGAACAAAAATTTTTGTTCCGTACGGATTAGTATAGATAAAGCGTAGCATTTTAGGAGAGGAAATTCAAGGGAGAGAAGACGTGTTGCTATTTTATTTTCTTCCCCTTTTTCCAAGCCAATTCAAAAAGTGGTTTTATGGAGTGGACCAATTCTTCGGATTCAATGACGACAATGAAGGGTTCTTGGCCAAGAGAGGTGATAGCTAGTTTTTTGCCAAAGATTGCAAAATCCATTTGAGAGGTGCGGAGTTCCGGCAAAAGACGCACGGGATTATTAGGAGACATAAATTTTTTAGCTAATTCTATTTCAAAAGGATTGTCGGAAATAAGCTGGTGAAACCCTGGATTGATGATGCCTTTTTTTATCTCGCCTAGCCATTTGCCAAGCAATCCGGGGAAATGGTCTTCTATTCTTCTGTAGGAAGAAATAATGAAATTATCTTGAGCAATATTCATTTCTTCCCAAATACTCACGATACCCTCCTTGATCTCATGATAAGTTATTTTGGGACGCTTTTTGCCCTTGTTCCCCAGAGAACGAAAAATAGGAAGCATTTCGGAAAAGTTTTTGTAGTTACTTCTTAGTTTATTAAGAATTACTGATGGGTCAGTTGGTTGGTAAGTATTAATTTTGGTTTCGACAGATTCGCTGGCGTAGCCTCTTTTTATGAGTCCTTCTAGGATGACATAAATAATAGATCTTTTTAACTGAGTGAGCTTGGCGATTTCTGTCACGTTGCCTTTTTTCAATTCTAAAAGAGCTAAATATACCTTAGCTTCTTTTTCGGTAAAGCCTGCCTGCTCTAAAAGTTTTTCTAAGTCTTGATCCATAATAAAAGCGTACTGGAAAACAGCATATTTGTCAATATTTTTGATAAAAAAATAATATAATCCAGTTTTTAAGCCTGAAATAAGGATAATATGTAATAAAACTGTTGATAAAATTACTATATAATGGTAACGTCATTTGTTACGATGAGAGAGTGTTGTTTAATAATAGAATAATTTGAGGAGGAAAATAAATGGACACTAAACAATGCAATAAGGAATTTGGCGCCGAAGAAATTAAATCTCTTCTAACACAGCACATAACTAAAGAAGCTGGTTTAAGGCGTCGAGTAATGATAAGAGGAAGTATTCTTTCGCTTGTCATATATGTACTTGTTTTGCTTGCATCGATGTTTATATTCTCGCCATCTTGGGGCGGCATATCTGCAGTCATGGGTGGCTTGTTTCTCGCGCTTTTTATAAGCACTGGATTCAAATGGAAAGGCGAGGCGGGCGAAGACGCTACAAAAAAAATTATTCTCAAGTATCCGAAATACGCAGAAATTCTAAAAAAACTTAAGAAGGAGTAGAGGATAAACCCAAAAACCCCAATCCTGATTCAGGAGCGGGGTTTTTATTTTGCAAAATAAATTATCAAATAAAAATATTTTCGGCATTATTGCGGTCGCGGTGCCACATTGTCGGATTGGAAATGATATATTCGCGGATGCGGTTTAGTTCGGCGTCGTTTCTAACGATGCGGTCGTGGAATGATTTTTGCCAAGAAAAAGATAGGTCATTTTCGCTACATAATTTTTTAACGCCAATTTTAAACCCGCGTATGGCCGATGACACGGAACGCGCCCACAGCGTTTGCCAAGGTATGTCCGCCCGTAGGGAACAAAAATTTTTGTTCCCTACGGGTGCATTTTTAATTTCGATAATCCCGTGGATATGGTTGGGCATTACAACAAATTCATCCAGGGATATATGCGGGAAATGGTTGGGAATTTCCAGCCAGCAATTTTTAGCAAATATTCCCACATCAAACAGGTTCATTTTTCCACCTTCAATTTCCCCCAAACATTCCTCCTGATCGGCTGTGCAGATCGTCACAAAATACATTCCATTTTGAGAATAGTCGTAATTTTTTAGTCTGTTTGATTTTCGGCCATTATAAGGCATTAAAAATAAATTTAATCTCAAATTAATTTCCTCCCAAAAAATTTCCAGCCAATGTTTGCGTGGGACGAGTTGGGTGAACGAATAGAAATTTTCTTCCGTAGGGGGCAAAAATTTTTGTTCTGTGCGGGTGCCTAGGACGCGTGGTTCCAGATTTTTGGCTGAGGCCAGTTTTATAGTGACGCCATAAGTGGAAAGATTGTTGCGGTTTTGAATTTTGTTTTCCCAATCGGGAATGGGGGAATATTTGCCGATTAATTCAGGTTCTATTTGTGGCTGTGGGGACAGACCTTGTGTCTGCCTTAGTGGATTTGTGGTAGAGATGGATTTATTCCCAGTGGGGGCGCCCACAAGGTCCGTCCCTACGGGCGGTTCAATCCAAACCCAAGGATTGCCACTTTCTTTGACATAGATCGTTTCTTCTTGCATCTTGTTTTTTCCGCGGTCATACTCAATACGCTGCACCGCTTTGCCGGAGGGGTCGCGTAGTTCGATTTTGGTTTTTGTGTTGGCGAGGGTGAAGGCGGAAAAAAGATGAGTTAGATTTTTGGATGCGCCGGCTTTAATTTTGAAATCTTCTCGAATTGGATGATTCACCAAATTGTCCCAGCCGGTGGCCACGCTCCAGCCTTTGAGGTTAATGCTTTTTTTGGAACTGTTTTTAATTTCCAGCCACTCATTTTCGGTGTCATTGCCTTTAGGATTAGGATTAATTTTTATGATGCGGATTTTGGGTGGAATATATTTTTTAACGGAAACTGTGAAGTCATAAATCTTTTGCTCGCATTGACTAGATACGGTTAGGTTGGCGGAATATTCTTTAGTCTTAGCAAACTTATGCTTCGTGTCTTCCAAATAGCTCTTATGATTATCACCGAAATCCCAGCTGAATTTTTCGACAGCGTCATTTAATTTGGCAGAAAAATTGGCGTAGGCTTTGGCATAAATCGTTTTGTCTTTTTTGATTTTAGCTGAAGGGCTTGGGTCGAATTCATTATTTTTTCCGAGGGTTTTTTGACTGGTCCAGCGCCAAGCGTCGTCGTCCAGGGCATATCGACAGCCAGTTTTTCCGGTGCCATAAAAAATCGAATCAACTAGTATCCCTTTATTATCAAAAATTCGAGCGGTATCATTAGACAAATTGAGATAGAATTTTCCCTTGAAAGCATATAATTCTCCTGGCCTTATAATTCGATTATCTTTAAGAGGATTCCCCTTATGCGATTCATCTGTAGCTATCCAATTTTCTAAAGATATATTTTCATTGGATATATTTTTTATTTCAATAAATTCCTCCTCGCCTTCTTTGGTATCAGGAGAGGAATATATTTCATTTATTTTTACTTTTCCGCTATAGTCAGATGCTTTATCAATATCTTCAGCAGTATTTTTATTTGATTGGCAATTTAATTTTTCGGAGTTCTCGTGTTTTGGAGTGGCGCAATCTACAGAGCCTGAATCTAAATTGAAGGAGGTGCAACAAATATGCCAGTTGTCTTTTTTAGTGCCATCCCTATAAGTAGCGTTTCTTTCCATTGATTTTTTTATGTCTCCATTTCCATCCGATAGAATACCTACGGCTTCATCTATAAGTAACTCAGAATTATCATAAAGAGCGTAGAGTTTGTATGTAACAGCTGAATTAGAAAGTGAGATTGCTGAATCAATCTTGTCTGGATCGATATCTAAAATAGATTCTCCTTTGGAGAATAGATGATCCTTGCTATTATTTGAAATTAAAAAATAATCATTCGGATTTAATTTTTTTTCGTCTAATTTTACTAATACTTTCTCGTCTTTATATATAGAAAAAGGAGTTTTTTCAAAATCTATTTCTTGGGTAGTATTATTTTTAAGTTCAAGCCATTCATCTGAAGAAGAAATGGAAGATCCCATCCACATAATCTCATTTATAATCACATCGCCTGCTTGTATGGTGGGCGTGTCATTTATATCATCTTCCGCCAAACTCACTCTTCCCCAACAAAAAACCGCCAATCCGAAAATTGGTAGCAATATACACAACCTTAGAATAAAAAATAAATTTTTGCCGAACGGTGCGACGCAAATTTTTTTCACCCGGATTTTTATTATCAGGAGCTACGCACTTTTTATTTAGTCATTCGTATTTTTAAAAATATAACTCGTCATCTCTTTTTTCTTCTCAAAATTTTCCCTCAATCAAACTCGTCCAATGGAAAACTTTGAAGAAAAAAGGCTTTCTCAAACAGTACATTTTTAAAAATACGAATGGCCAAACTAATTGCGTAATTGATAATTATAAAAAAAGAAGCGGAGTTTACCGCTTCAAAAATTTAGCCTAGACGTCATCGTCATGATGGATTTTTTTACTGAGCATATCTGTGAATTCCACGTTTTCGGAATGCTCGAATTTTTTTTGCAACCTCATAATTAAGTCTTTGATAGCATATGGATCGGGGACGTTTCTGAAAATAAACTTTTCTTGTTCGGCGGCTGTTTGAACCAGAATATCGCCATAATTAAGAAAAGTTGAAATAATGCCATGCACATCAGTAGTGACATCCTGGATTTTTTCTAAACGCAGTTCGCTAGTCGACCTGGCAAAAAGTCCTTTTTGTTCAATGTTGACGATGCGCTGATTAGTAACAATCCAAACGTCAAAATAATAATCAATCCAGATAATGAAAAAAGTTATCCAAGTAAAAAGAAAGAAAAGACTGCGAAGGAAGGCAAAAAGAGCGTGGTATGTTGGATCTCCAAAATTAGCAAAGAAGAAAGTTGAAAGAGAATAGGAGCCAAAAAGGAGAAGAAGCATTATAAAAATTATGAAAAATTGACTCAAGATATCGAACCAATGACGATGGATAACCAGAAGAATGTTCTCGCCGTTTCTTTGTCCGTCAAAATGGTATTTAGAAAATGAATTTTCCATAAGGATGTTTAAAGTAGGTTTGAAAAAAGATTAGTCCAATTCACGGAAAAAAAGAAAGCCATATTGGAAAAAATAAGCAGAACTGAGACAATAATGAAAAGAGGTAACATAATCCTATTCAGGCTGGCGTTGATGGAATATTTAAAAAGATGGTAGATAATGAAAGCACACAGAAAAATAAACATAATTAGAATGATGGCATAGAGAGTGAGGATAATTGGGTAGATCATATTTATTTTAGAATAACTTATTTTCACCATCATATTCAATCCCGAGATGCTTGTAGGCCGCTTCCGTGGCGACACGACCTCGTGGAGTGCGATTCAGAAATCCGATTTGGATGAGATAAGGTTCATAGACATCTTCAATAGTTTTGATTTCTTCCGAAGTGGCGGCGGCAATCGTGCCGAGCCCTACCGGTCCGCCTTTGAATTTTTCGATAATGGTTTTTAGGATGTGCTTGTCGGCCGGTTCGAGGCCAAGCGGATCAACGTCAATCATCT
>JBBREE010000019.1:0-21101 GCA_038203255.1 Candidatus Moraniibacteriota bacterium
TGAGTAATTTCTTTTCACAACCTTTTGCGATTAGTCCAATAGAATCTAGCATACCCTGTACAAAAGATACGACTACAGAATTATTTAGCTCTGATAGACTTAGCTGTTCTGCAATAAATTGCAGTCGACCAGCGGATAATAACCATACTGCACAGTGTCAGGTTTGACCCAGTCCACTTTTAATGTGCAATACTCTGGATTATTATCGGTTCTCCCTAGAAAGGAGGTGTTTGAGAACGGTTGGACGCGCGTAAAATTGGGAAGTTTTTTGCAGTTATTCCCTACAATTAAATTAGGAATTTACTACTTGCATTCTAGGATACTATCAGTAATTATGCAAATCGTACCCCACACCCTCGCGCACTATAGATAATTATTTTAAATTATTTGATGTCAAAATAAAAAACACCTCACTCTCCGGTATTTCCGAAAAGTGAGGTGCATTGTTCTTTTGACATAAAAGAACCTAGTTAAAGATTAATAGACGACGAAAGGAACTGACAGGCAATTATTGCTTTCGTTGAGTTCAATTTGCGAGCCTTGGTAGTCAGCGCAGACTTTAAGAGTGCGATTTCCTTTGTCCCCCAATTTAATGTCATTATTTAAAACTTCTTCGAAATGATCAACGCCAGGCAAAGCTTCTCCAATCTCAATGGAATCATTATCGCGATACCCGCCATCAATATAGTAAGCGATTTTGGTTGCAACGGAAGGTGAGGCATTGCCGATGTTTTTCACGTAAGCCCAGGGATGCACTCGAGTGCCACTCTTGAATCTTAAGCCTTCTCGAAAACCAAGGCTAGAGATGATAAAATCCGGTCTAACCGGAATGAGCCTGACTTCAAAAGAAAATTCTGTACAATTATTGGTTTCATCATCTTCCGACTGAACTCCGAGATAGTCGGCGCAAACCATTCCTTGCCATACGCCTGCGACATTGGCCACGAACGGATCAGTTTTGTTCCATTCCTCCATAGAACATCCTGAACATAACTGATAAGCTTCCGTTCCGTCATCAGTTCCATATTGCCAACTTGTCGCTCCGGGTGGAAGAAGATAGTAGGCGCTTCTAATTGGTCTAGGGGAAGGAGTTGGGCTAAGATTGGAAACGACCATCCTTAAGCCGAAATGATCGCCAATATTTAGCTGGGTCCTTCCGCCAGTAAGACTTACATTGGTTATCGCAAAATCTGGACAAATAGTACACCGCTCAGGTACCAGATAGGCTTCCGTGTCGGACCAGTTGTCTCCTTCGTTGGTTTCGTAAACTTCGCCAGTGGAGTCCACTTTGGATTTGAAATATATTGTCTTGCCATAGGCTTCTTCCGGGACAACAAAGTCGAAGATTTCTTTTTTGGAATCATCCTCGTCCATGTTTACGCACTGGGTATAATTCCGATAAAGAAATTCCCAGTCACCGTCGTCTCCGATTTTGAGGAAAGTGTCCGTTTCAACTGTATCCTTACCGTCCTCAATCCCATTCATACAGTTTTCTTGGAGGGATTCCGGCCAGACATGGATTTCGTATTTCTGTCCGACATTCATAATCCCGGTGCCGTCATCGGGCAGCTCGTAATCCTGTGCGTCATGGATGTTAAATTCTTCGATGTGGAGGTTGGGCAAAGAAACAGATTCTTGAGGTTCACCGGGAGATGCGCCATCATAATCAATGGGGATATTTAGATTACCCATATACATAGGCTGTTTTGTAGCCGAAATGGTTGACGCGCAACTGTCTGCATAAGCCGTTGAGACGAATGATGGAATAAAGGAAAGAAATGATCTCTCTTCATTTTTTCTTTCGAAAAGTCCTATGCACATATCATGTTCTCCGATTACGCTAGGAAAACTCTCTGTTTTGTTCGACCAACGGATACCGCCATATCCCGATGGCCTTGCAATAAAGCTGTTGTAGGAATCGCTCTCGACGAGAAAATAATTAAAAACATCAAGAAAATCAGCGCTTCCATAGTAGTTGGTTATGCCTTCAATAATACTGGCATATTTTGAATAAGTAGACGCCAGCTTTATCACGGGAACATACTGAGTGAGCTTTAAGGTTAAATGCAGATTAACTCCGCCTGTCGGTATAGGGCCATCGAGGTTTAAGGAGACATAATAATCCATATTAGACTCTAATTCCTGTGGACTTCTGAGCATTAGTGCACCTACAACATATGGGTGACCCCCATTTGATTCGCAAGCACCACTATTCGTAATGCTATCACCAAAATCAGTATCCATAGCCGGTTTAGCAAGTGAAGGAAAAGAATGTTGAATGTTTTCAGTATTAAGTTGCGGACCGCTATCACTGCACTCAACAATATCTACCTCTAACCCGAAATGGTATAGCCCGGCAATTTGATGTTTGAATGTGTTAATTGCCACATCATCAAATCTGAGCTTCGTAGTAATAACGTTACCGTACCCGTAGATGTATCCACTAGTGGATGTCCATTCAGCCTCATCCGTTCCAAACTGACCGCTCGGCAAAAGCCATTGGGCTGCCCAACCTAAATCCTCATTAGTAGCAAATGACTTAGTTGCCAATAAAAATATGACTCCAATTATCAAACAAACCCTTCCCAAAAAGTTCATAGCAGTTTCCTCCCTTGACAGAATGTAATAATTTTAAGGAGCAAAGATCACCTCCTCATACAGAAAGCGCGACTATTCACGCTCTCTGAGAAAGAAACAAATAAATAAAGATTTTTTATTTCACATATTGATTGTGGTTCTCGCAAAGCTTCTTTATATTATTAAAAGTTTCTTCGCTGACATCAAAATACTTAAACGCATCTCCGAGCTCTTGCTCATTCATTTCATCCCAACGTTTCCAGCTATATTTTTCATCTTTACAACCAGCGAATGCGCTCAACTGCGTACTTTTAATACATTTTTCTTTTTTCTTTTCAAATTCTTTTTTGGAAACATTCAATATTTTTAAAATCCTATCAATTTCTTCTTCGGTCTTATATGCATACGAATCATGATTATTTCTTCCACATCCCGCAAAAGAATCAATTTCATTGCTATGAAGAACGACATTATTCCATCTTGAACGTAAAGTCGCAATAAAATACATCGAATAGAGCCCGGCAAATATGCCTAGGAGCGAAATCAGGATGAAAAAGATAGAGCGTCCTGGCTTCTTTCTCAAATTTTTAGTACTTTTTGCTATGCCAAAAAATCCTCCCCAAATAATGGCTACAGCTATGACAATAGCCAGAGCAGAAAAAAGGAGGATCGCAACTGGCAACCCGAACATAATTAAAATTCCCATTACTTCTTTCATCATATTAATTATTAGTCAGGTATCACTGTCAAAGACGGTGGTGTCTGACTATTTTTTACTTTAATATAATTTAGCCTAAACAAAGAAAAATGTCAATACTTGTAACGCTAAGTTCAAGAAATAATTGTAACACTTCATTTGACAGGTGTTGCGTTAGAAACTTAAATGTAGCAACATGCTTGTAACATTACAGCGTCAAGCTCGCCATCTTCGGAGGAAGAATATCTTATTCCCACTTTCCACTAATCAAAAAATTATTCGTTTTTATTTTTTGTAAAATGATCAATGATATTTTTTTTAGCTTTATTCCCGACTGATATCAAAAAATCAAAATCTTCTTTCTTGCCGATGCCTTCTGGAAATTTATCTGTTTTTCCAGCGCTGTAGTCATGAAACTCTACTTCTTTTCTTCTAAAATCCTTAAAAACCTGCAATGCCTTTTGATCAAGTTCGAAAGTGACCTCAATCCCTATGTTTTTTAAATAGGTAACAATACTTTCTTCATTAGCAATATTACCATCATAGTATGCGCCAATAAGAATAACTGGTTTATCAACATAACGATTAATCTCTTTTACCCCTTCCGGATATTTCATACCTTTTGGTAATCTACCTTTAGCTGTTTCCTCCAAATACCAAGCTAAATCTTCAAATTCCAAATTAATAATGCTTTGCATTTTCACCAAATCATAAGAAATACACTGAAAAAATGACAGCTTCTCATTTATTTTTATCCAAGGTTGTTTTTCTACTATCATATTATTATTCTATTAAATATTTTTTACTTTAATATAATTTAGCCTAAACAAAGTAAAATGTCAAAAAGACATATTCAAGCCCATCCCAAAAACACTCCCTAGAAACGCGCTGTTCCTACCGCGTCATCATAAAAACATATACAAAAACCACCCTTAGGGGGGTGATTTCTGTAACCTGCAGCACTACTAAAAGTAACGCTGATATTCAAATTCTTCTCAAATATCTAATTTTTACTCACTAAGTTTTGGAGAGAATTAAAAATAATATTTTAGTTCTCAATTTTTTGAATCTTTTTAAAAAAGAATGTCTCCTCGAGAGGAATCAACTCGGCACTCAGGGAGGGTGCCAAGCGAGGGAGAACCTCTCGAGGAGACGATTTCGAAAAATCCAAAACTTAGTGAGTAATTTCTTCTCACAACCTTTTGCGATTAGTCCAATAGAATCTAGCATACCCTGTACAAAAGGTACGACTACAGAATTATTTAGCTCTGATAGACTTAGCTGTTCTCGCCTCATCGGCGAGTCGACCAGCGGATAATAACCATACTGCACAGTGTCAGGTTTGACCCAGTCCACTTTTAATGTGCAATACTCTGGATTATTATCGATTCTCCCTAGAAAGGAGGTGATCCATCCACAGCTTCCGCTACGGATGCCTTGTTACGACTTCACCCTTATCATCGATCCCACCGTGGCCCCTGTGTTGAAACAGGGTCTTTGGGTGTTACCGACTCTCTTGGTGTGACGGGCGGTGAGTACAAGATCCGAGAACGTATTCACCGTGACATAGCTGATTCACGATTACTAGTGATTCCGGCTTCATGAGGTCGAGTTGCAGACCTCAATCCGAACTGGGACCGGTTTTATGGGATTAGCTCCGTCTTACGACTTGGCTACCCTTTGTACCGGCCATTGTAGCACGTGTGTAGCCCAGGGCGTCAAAGGGCCACGCTGATCTGACGTCATCCCCGCCTTCCTCCCAGAACTTTGCTCACTATATAGTTCGCAAAGTAAATTCCAAGATGCAAGATACAACTTCCAAATAAATTTCAAATTCCAATTTTCAAATTTTAAACTTTTTTAATTATGTTTATAATTTTGAATTTTGATTATTGTGATTTGTTTGGTTATTGTTTTCTTGGTTATTGGTTATTACTTTGCACTAATGTGCAAAGTTCTGGGCAGTCTCGCGTGACATAATAACACGCGATAGGGGTTGCGCTCGTTTCCTGACTTAACAGAACATCTTACGACACGAGCTGACGACGACCGTGCAACGCCTGCTATACACCCTCGAAGGCTTATGTATTTCTACATAATGCAGTATAGTTTCAAGCCCTGGTGAGGTTCCTCGCTTATCGTCGAATTAAACCACATGCTCCACCACTTGTGCGGATCCCCGTCTATTCCTTTGAGTTTTAAGCTTGCGCTCGTACTTCCCAGGCGGCACACTTAACGCGTTAGCTACGACACCGAGAGGGTCGATTCTCCCGATACCTAGTGTGCATCGTTTACAGCGTGGACTACTGGGGTATCTAATCCCATTCGCTACCCACGCTTTCGCATCTCAGTGTCAGAAAAGGGCCAATCAAATGCCTTCGCCTTTGGTGTTCCGTATGATATCAACGCATTTCACTGCTACACCATACGTTCCATTGATCTCTCCCTTCCTCAAGATATACCGTTTCAAATGCAGTTTCCGAGTTGAGCTCGGAGATTTGACATCTGACTAATATATCCACCTACATGCTCTTTACGCCCAATAAATCCGGATAACGCTTGAGGTCTCTGTATTACCGCTGCTGCTGGCACAGAGTTAGCAACCTCTTATTCAATCGGTACCATCATTACATTTTTCCCGATTAAAAGCGGTTTACGACCCAAGGGCCTTCATCCCGCACGCGGCGTCGCTCCATCAGACTTTCGTCCATTGTGGAATATTCTCGACTGCAGCCACCCGTAGGTGTTTGGACAGTGTCTCAGTTCCAATGTTGGGGGTCACGCTCTCACGCCCCCTACCCGTCATAGCCTTGGTAGTCCATTACACTACCAACAAGCTGATAGGACACAGGCCGCTCCTTGAGCGATAAATCTTTACTCCGTAGAGATTATCGTGTATTATCCCGGATTTCTCCGGATTATTCACGACTCAAGGGTACGTTCCTATGTATTACTAACCCGTTTGCCGAGGGTCTAAACCCTCTCGACTTGCATGCCTTATCCACGCCGCCAGCGTTCATCCTGAGCCAGGATCAAACTCTCAAAAAATGTTAGAAGTAAACCTCTAACGATGTTTGAAAAGAAAAATAAATTTTTCTAAATTTTGAATAGACTCTATTTGTCCCGAAATAAATCGAGACGAGTCATCCTCCGCCCTTTCGGGCTTCGGAATGACAAGGACTAATCGCAAAAAATTGCGATTATTTATCTCTCTAAATCAAAAGGTGGAGATTTAGAGAAATTATTCATTTGTTAAAGTTCCTACTCTTTGCTCAATGAACAAAAAATACATCTTCGCGCGCAATTGTAATACGCAAGAAGATGTATCTTCTTTCACCCGTATTTTAAAAGATTTTTTTGAGTTAAATTATTGTGCCGTTTTAGCCTTAATAATTATTTTTTGAACTCGTATGTCCTATATTAGCAAATCTGCGAGAGTTGTCAAGGGTTTAATTTTATGTCTATGAAATAGCCATTTTTTCCAGCTTTATTAGCCTTTTTTCGTGATTTTATATTAAGTTTTTATTTTACTCTCTTCTTGCCATTTTCGATTAATTTTTTACTTTCGAGAAATTTTAATACGGGCTTGGCGCAATCACTGCAAATGTCAAAATATCCACCCAAAAGTCCTCCGACGGAAATATTGATTTCGCCAGAAGATTTACTTAAAACTTTTTTACAAATATCGCATTTAGTAATTCTCATAAATCTATTATACCTTTCGACTAAAATTCGGTCAAACTAACTTTTTCAATTATCAATTTCTAGCGAATTTTCTTTACAAATCTTAGCATATTCATAAAAACTTTTTCTAGGCTTTCTCTCTAGGGTTTCATAATCAATCTCGATTAGGCCAAATCTTGGCCAGAAACCACGCGAATCAGGGAATTCAAAATTATCCAAAAATGACCAATATAAATAGCCCCTAACATCAACTCCTTCGGCGATGGCGCGATGTAACCATTTTAAATGTTGTTTTATATATTCCGGCCGCTTTGAATCATCCGCGTCAGCCAATCCATTTTCGGTGATATAAATCGGCAAATTATATTTTTTAAGTGTTAGCATTGTATTATAGATGCCTTTTGGATATATCTCCCAGCCCAAATCAGTCATCTCATTTTGAGATATTTTTTTCTTTGAAAATGAAAGCGTAAAATTTTTATAATAGTTACAACCTATAAAATCGACGTGCGCCATCGTGTTTCTCGCGAAATATTTACTACAGTATTCTGGAAAAAATAAGATTATTTTTGCAAATGGTTTCCAAAAAGATGATTGATAAACCATAAAACTAAGCGCATGCCCAACCATTGCATCAGGACTTATCTCGTGAATAAGTTTATATATTTTCTTATGCGCCCCAAGTAGATTGAAATAGGCTTTTAAAAAAGAAACTATATTTTTTCTTGCTGGCGGTTGAGAACCTAGGAAATATCCAAAACCTAAACCCACGTTAGGCTCATTGACCGTAATCCAAAATTTCACCAAATCTTTATATTCTCCCACAACCTTTTCAGTGAATCTTGAAAAATATTCGATGGCTCTCTTATTTTCCCATCCTCCCATCTCCCCAAACCAAACTGGCTCAGTCCAATGCCAGAGCGTAACAAATGGCTCCATTCCCCTAGCTTTAAGCACTAAGATAACCTGGCGATAATGTTCAATCTCCCCTTCATCAAACTTTCCCTCTTCTGGTTCGATACGCGACCATTCAATGGAAAGGCGATGAGCGTTATGCCCACCGGATGCCGCCAAATTAAAATCCTCTTCGTATCGACTATAGTGATCGCAAGCCCTACCGGAAATATAGTTTTTTGGGTTAAACATTTCTGGAAATTTTTCCTGCTGCCAAGAAGAATATTTTTCCTTAGCTTCCAAAGATAATCTTTCAGCATTTTCCTCTTCCCATTTCGTCCAATCATTTTTACAATTGCCTTCCACTTGATAAGCACTTGTGGCCGCGCCCCACAAAAATCCCTCGGGAAATTTTAATTTTTGCTTTTCCATATACTTCTTATCTTAAAAAAATATTTTTCTCTTATGTATAAAGTATATCAGATTTAGCTCATTTAAAAAAATAGGCACCTAAGTGAATAGGCGCCTATCAAATTTTCTCAGGAAAAATTATTATTCCCCATTTGGCATAGCCGGAGGCACAGCTCTTGGCACGCCACTCGGCATATTGGGAATATTAGTCGGAACTTTCACTCTACTTGGCACATTTTTCATGACGTTTTTCATCATTTCACATTGATCGATAAAAGTCACATCCGTCGGTAAAGAGAAATCCACATCACTAGCCGGCTCGCAACTCACATCAGTCGCATTGTCAAAAGTTTTTTCACCGGTCGGGTCAGGCTCATTCACAGCATTGGTCTGATCTTTAGGCGCATTAGCCGCCAATTCCTTCGAACAAGCCGTAGTCATTTTCATTCCCTGTTTTTGTCCATCAGCCCAAGAATACATCGCCTCACTGTCAAAAATCATATTTTGTGTGTTACCGGCCACCGTCATTTCAGTTTTATATTTTCCCCCGTCCACGTAGGAAGTGGCTGTCATATCCCCACCGTCAGCACCTTTAATCGTATAAGTGCATTTCATCGTCTTGCCGGAAGCCATGGCGTCTTTAATAGAGCTAATAACTCCACCCATAGCCCCTTGATTTTCCGCTTGAGGCGCTTCATTCATCCCGGAATCATTCGTCCCGGTGTCGTTTGTATTTTGCACAGCCTTGTTACCACAACCTGCCAAAAGCAGGACTCCCGCCACCATCGCGACGATTTTTAGTGTTTTCATATTGTTTTTTATTAAATTATTTTAAATTTTTATTATTAAAACACTAACCATAGCCAACACAAAAGAAACGAACATTGCCAATAACAATATTCTCCAGAAAAATTTTATAATATAATTATAGATATCACCAAATACATTACCTCGCTCCCATACCATTATCATTCCTTTCGGTGACCCACTACTTCCTATCCATTTAAATCTGGTAATGGCTACAAGATTATCAAGAGGAACGGCGATGGTCAAAATTAAAATTAGCAGTAAGAACAAAATAACAATTTTATATGGATCATTCAAATTAAACATCACTACAGAAGGGATTAAATATATCATAATTGATAAAAGAAGTAACATAAAAAAATCATAAAAAATATAAAAAGAACGAATGGACTTGAGTTGTTGTCTTGATATGCCTCCTATATATTTAGATACTATAAACTCTTTATATTTTGATTTTTTCTTAATAAATATTTTTAAATAAACAGCTACAGCGGTAATGAAAATAAAAAACACCAGTAAGATTACCACATTGAAAAAATATGCCATTGTTAATAAATATAAATATTGCATAACATTATTTTTACTATTCTAAAAAATTAATTCCCTAAAATTTACCCTTCTACTTTTTAACTATCCTCTCCATCCCTCCCGGCATCCATTTCCTCAAAACCTCTGGAATAATCACTGAGCCGTCTTCCTGTTGATAATTTTCCAAAATTGCAATGAGAGGTCGCACGGAAGGCAAAGCCGTGTTGTTTAAAAGATAGGCAAACTTTCTTTCGCCTTCAGCAGTTTTGTATTTCACGTTCAAACGTCGTGCTTGCCAGTCCAAGAAGTTTGAAGCTGATCCGGTTTCTCCCCAGCGGTCAAGTCCAGGCATCCAGGCTTCCAAGTCAAACGCCCGGAATTTACCGGCCGGCATATCCCCGGTGCAAATTTGCAACTTACGATATGGTAAGCCAAGTTCCCTATGCATCTCTTCCGAAATTCCGATCATTTCTTCTTGCAACTTAGTAGCTTCTTCCGCGTCCGCTTTTGACACCACCACCTGCTCAATTTTCATAAATTCATGCACGCGATAAAGTCCCTTATTATCTTTGCCATAGTCCCCAATCTCACTTCTGTAACACGGTGAAAAACCGCAAACTTTGATCGGCAATTTTTTCTCATCTAAAACTTCATCAGAAAAATAGGCTAAAAGTGACGGCTCAGCTGTGCCTACCAAAAATTTCTTTTCTTTTGACTCGGCGCCGTCCATTTCCTTGTCGCGCGTCGCAATTTGATAGATATTATCCTCTTGACTGTCATATTCCGTTCCCTTAAAATATCCACTACCAAAAAGAGCAAATTCTTTTACCAGTGTCGGCGGAATCATCGGAGAATATCCTTTTTCCACCATTTTGTGAAGAGCATAATTCATAAGCGCCATAACCAAAAGCGTCCCTTCATTTTTCAAATAATATCCACGGTATCCCGAAACCTTAGCCCCTTTTTCAAAATCCACAATATCCAGCGCCTCTGCCAATTCAATATGAGTTCTAGGCTTAAAAGTAAAAGTCGGCTTTTCTCCGCGCGCATACATCTCGACATTCTCGCTGTCATCCTTCCCAACTGGTGTATCAGCTGAAGGGATAACCGGAACCAAAACCATGAGAGCCTCAAATTGCTTTTTTATTTTTTCAAATTCCGGTTCCACCTCCGCCAGTTTTTCCTTCACTGCTCCGCCCTGAGAAATTATTTCTTTTCTCGCCTCATCACCCCCGGCAGATTTCATCTGATCATTCAATTTATTCTTTTCCGCTTTCAATTCCTCAATCTTTTGCAAAACCTCTACTCTTTTTTCATCCACTCTCAAAAGCTCATCCAAATCAAGCTGAATTTTTTTATCCCTAATGGCCTTCCTAAGTCCATCCGCATTTTCCCTGATATATTTGATGTCTAACATATAAAAAAGTTTAATTATTGGCCTATTTTTACCCTTTCAATATACCACAAGCCAAAAAATAAATAAAGCCGGCAAGGGAATTCCCGAACCGGCTGTAGCATTGATGCAAAGTCCCATCATTTGGCTGGGATATCCTTTGCGAGAAGACCGGTTAATGCATCTTCGGAAACACGCAGGGTTTCCGCTGCCTCCCGGATAACATAAGGCAAAATCTGCTTTGGACACGCCACCTGGATGATAAATGCCAAAGCATCTTGTAATGTATAATGATGATCCTCTTGTTCCAGATTATCCGGCTTCATCATCATAGAAACCTTTGCGTCTTGTACTAAATTAACCAGCCGTCCTACTTCTGTCCCTGTTTCCATAATTTCACCCATTCTGTAGTTAGTGATTATATTCGGGATACACTCGCCTCATCGGCTCATTCCCGCCCTCACATATTTCATACTCCAACTTTCCACCAACAAGTTCTTCGACTAGTCTGCGCCAAAGTGAAGAAGTTTTCCTTGGAACAACTTTTTCCAACACCTGCGCGAAAAAATAGCCTTTGTCCCTCAACCGTATCACCTCAACCAAGAGACATTCAAGTTTATTCTGGAAATCTTGATACCGATTATCCAAACATTCTACCATACCGACATAGCAAATCTCGGCGTCTACTGGATATCTCGCATTGGAATGATATTTTTTAATATCCTCGGATTCGAACTCCTTAGCAGACATAAACATATTCACTACCATTTGATAATGATAATCTTCCTGAATAGTATTTTCAGGAGCAAAATCAGTACAGACGATAAGCATCGCGTGAGTAAAAGAAAGTCGACCAAGCATCTCTCTTGCGATTCTCACCAAAATATCCCCGGAAATAGTCAGCTGAGGAATTTTTCTGTTGTCTGCCATAGTCTCACCTCATCCTTTTGCATATTCAATTTTTCAGGAACAATTCCCCTTTCTTTCCTACAAAATCTTGTATTTTTTTATATCATCCGCCGACCAAAAAGTCAATCTTCTTAAAACTCGGTTTTAGGAAAGCTTCAATTTCGACGACTTATATTTCTCTGGCTGATATGCCTCCATCCTCACCACCTCAGTTTGCAAACCAAACTCTTGCAACTTTTTTTCAAGTTCAACTTCATCCGCTCTTTGGTCATATCCCAACGCAATCACCTCCGGCCGAAATTTTTGAATGGCCGCATAACGATTTTTAGGATCGCCCAAAACCGCCTCATCCACCAAGCCACTATTTTTTACATTCCCTAGTCTTTGCATTTCATCATCTTGCGCTTTTATTTTTTTGACATCGACAACTGTTGCATCCCGCGCCACCACCGCCACCAAAAAATCTCCCAACTTTTTCGCTTGCGTCAAATAACTCCTATGCCCAGGATGAAAAACATCAAAAGTCCCAAACGCCATCACAGTTTTCATAAAATTATACCACTACGAGCGGACAGTCCGCTCTCCTTATTCTCAACTCTTAAAAACATTCACCCCTAATTTCCTAAGTGCCAAATAAATCTTCCCAATCGGAAACCCCACAATCGAATAAAAATCTCCACTAACTGACTCAACAAAAGCGGCTGCTCCCTTCATTATTCCGAACGACCCGGCGAGACTCAAGGGTTCGCCGGTCGCCACATAATCCGAAATTTCTTCGTTGCTCAACTCCCGAAATTTTACCACACCCTCTCCGAAATCATTCACTACTTTTCCGGATTTAGTATCAATCACAGCATAACCGGAAACAGCTGAAACTTCTTTCCCTGAAAGCGAGCGTAAAGTTCGAATAGCATCTTTTTCATCTTTTGGTTTTCCGATAAACTTGTTTTCAAAAACTATAAAAGTGTCGCCCGAAAGCACAATCGCGTCTTCAAAATCTTTCGCCACCGCCTCGCCCTTTTTCAACGCCAATAATTTCGCCAACTCCCGCGGGTCACTCATGGCGTTCATATCCTCCTCATAATTACTCTCCACAATCTCAAAATCCTTAAGCCCAATCTGCTCAAGTAATGTTTTTCTCCAATATGATTTCGACGCCAACACAATTTTTCGCATAAGCCTATAACTTGTCATTCCCGCGTATGCGGGAATCCAGTCGCATATTATTATTTTTTATATCAAACCACACCTCAAATAAAAACTATTCTATTTTTCCTAAGTCCTGATTAATAACCACAGGATGCATCGCTTCTATCTCATCCAAATATTTACAATTATCTTTGGACGGATAATCATTATACATAAATATCTTTTTCTTATTCACGTAAGCAAAGCCAATCTCCAAAAAAACATTTCCACCGATATAGTTTTTTTGTCCATTCTTCTCCAAATTTACCACTAACACAGCATTGCTACTAACTATGGCATTATAATACCACATAATATAGTCATTCTCTATTTTAAGTTGCGCATGTTCGCCCTTATCAATCCTATCCATTATTTCAGTTTTTCCATCCTTCACGCTTTCAATATAATGCGGATGAATAATCGCCTCATGACCAATTTTTTTTAATTCATCATACAGCTGAACTTTTTTCTCTCGAAAAGCACTGCTTCCACAAATCGTTATTTTCATAATTTTATAATTTTTAATTTAATTCTTGAATTAATTCCTGAATTAATTACCTAACACTTTACAAAAAAAATTTTGCACCTCAAATCCTTTTCATCGCTTCAAAATGAATCTTCATATTACCCACCCCGATTCACCATCCACCCAATCCTTCCTTATATGGTCGTATGGAAGGATGTAATTTTTTTTACATCTTCCCACTAATCTCCTTTTCAAAACGCTTAAAAAAATCATCCATATACTTCTGTCTTTCTTGCGCTACTTTTTTTCCAGTTTTAGTTATAATTTTTTTCTTGATAAATTTCAGCTTAATTTCATATTCTAAAAACGCGCTGTCTTCTTTGGTAAAAGAGTAATCCTTCTCCCCCTTAGCCAATATCTTCTCATTTCCAGTATAAAGACAATTGGAACCGGAGTGTCCGGCGAAAAGAAAATATCGTGCCACGCCAATCGCTCCAATCGAATCCAACTTATCAGCATCAAAAAGTATTTTCGCTTCAAGAGTTTCCGGTACATTACTTTTTCTCCAACGATGCGTTTCGATACAATGCACAATATTTTGGACATCGTCTTTGGATATGGGATATCTTTCCAAAATACGCCCAGCCATCTTGGCCCCTTCTTCCGCATGACAAAATTTTCCCTTAGCCTTCATCTCTTCTTTCCGCCCGATATCATGCAGAAACGCCGCCAACTCTAAGACGAAAAGATTTGCTTTTTCTTTTTTTCCAATATGCATAGCCAAGTTCCTCACCCGCGCAACGTGCGTCCAATCATGACAACCACTCGCCCCCACAAAAAATTCCCGCGCTTCTTTTTCAATTCTTGCAATAATTTCTTTTTTGTTCATAAAAAATAACTATTTTAAGTTTCTTACCTCTAAAAGACTCTGGGCGTGAAGTTTAACCGCACAATCTTCAAATTTCATTATAAGCTCAGGATTTTCCTCTCTGTTATAAGCATCTAAATTAAAAAGTGTCTCTTTGTGATTATTCATAACATCAGCCAAAGAGTTTTTAGTTACAAATTCCGCATGTTCCAATCCTTCCTTGTGTTTATTATTTTCTTTCGGCGCTAAAATTTCTATTCCTTCTATCGAAAAATTTCCATATCTCAAAGGTTCTTTTAAAAAACAAACCATAATCGGTCTCCCTCCAAAATTCTTATCACTATATTTTTTTGATAAGTCAACCATCTTTCCCTTTATCATCTCATATCCCTCTAGACTTTCTGTCCTATATGCTATATGATCCAATTCCTTAAATTCAGACAGCTTAAAACCGGTTTTTTCTAAATTACTGAAAATTTTATCCAAAAAACCCTCCCAATCACCAAGAACCTCCTTAATTTTTTGCTGAAAATTTTCTTCTTCCATTTTTTTATCTTAATTAAATTACAGAGTTTGTTACAGAGTTTGCTACGTAGCATGCTACGTAACGCCACAGAAAACTCAATCCTTCCTTATATGGTCGTATGGAAGGATTTTAACCTAACAATTCTTTCAAGACGCGGTGATGAGCAAACTTATCCAGCATGCTGTCTTTAATATTATTTTTGCCGTTCTTTTTACCATTTTTTTTCATCTGTTGCAATTTGGTCACAATCGTTTTGTTTTTTTGTTCATCACTCATCAACCAATGCTCCACCTTACTGATTGTCTGATTGCTTACTTTTAATTTCTTTCTGATGGTTTCATAATCGTCATCCTCTAAAAGCAACTTAGCAATTTGCACGCGCCTGGCAATCATCAGTGTTTCACTTGGCGTGAATAGCCCGATCAAAAAATCAATCACTTCTTTTTTCGTCCTTAAATCCACAATCAATTCAAAAAACTCTCCAATCACTCTATACCTTTCGTTTTTATCAATTGAATATACCCGTACCTTTGGCATGTTATTATTTTAATTTATCTTCTAAATTATACCACATTTCCTTATATGGTCGTATGGAAGGATGAGCATATCAAATCACATTTTTCTTGAGGCCGGTTTTGCAAATTGGTTTTTTCATAATTATTTTATAAGAGATTCAAATAATCCAAGCCTAGGTATCCAATTTCCACATCAGTCATTTTGCCGCTCCTGAGCAAATCCCTGAATTCATCCAAATCTAATAACATAACTTCAATCGGTTCATTTTCGTCGTTCTTTGGTTCGGAAATTTTTTCACAATCAATAGCTACTAAACAATGACGAACTCTGGTTGAATACGCACAATCGAATAATTTAGTAACCAGCTTCATTTTCCCCCGATAACCAGTTTCCTCAAGAAGCTCTCTTTCCATGGCCATTTCCGGTGTCTCACCTTTATCGATACCTCCGCCAGGAAGCTCCAGAAGAATTTCTTTTGGACCTGGACGAAATTGCTTAGCTATAATAACTTTTTTGTCCTTGGTAAGAGCAACTGTACAAACAACATTATTTTCTTTTTTGATATAAAAATCAGACTCTTTTCCACTAGGCAACTTATACATAACCTTTTCAATCCCTCGTCCGTATTTTTGAAAAACACTTTCCCTAGACAATTCTTCCCATTTTTTTATACATTGCGTCATGAATTTATTATTATCATTTAAGCGCGAGTGTCTAATATTTTTTTAAGAATAGGATGACGCATGATTTTCTTATAATTTCCCAGTGTTCCTATATCTATAAAAAAGCTTTCCCCATTATCATATGCAAAAACCTTTCCCTCTTTAATTAATTTACCTAGTATTTGAGCATATATAGAGAGCTGCCCTTCGCCCGGTTGCCAATCATAGTTTTTTATAACATCAGTGTTAAATACAACAACCCCAGCGCTACTTGCTTGGTATCCAATATGGTTCCTATCAGGCTCTGGCATCGAATATTCAGGAAGAACCTCTCTGCTAAAAATAATTCTTCCGTCTTTCCCGATAAAAAAAGCACCCTCGTTGGGAACTCCTATTTTTCTAGTCATGACAAAAGTTACCGTTGCCCCAGAATCCTTATGCTGCTTAAGCACATCTCCTTCATCAATATCAATCAAAGTGTCACTGTTGTGTATCACCAGATATTTACCTATATTTTGATTTTCTCGGACAGTCTTAATTAAATCACCGCCAGTTCCTTCTTGAGTTTCAGAATTTACAACTTGTAATTTCTCATTTTCTTTTCCCTTAAAATATTCTTTGACATTAAAATGATCCCCCGCACTCACAATAACATTACTAAATCCTTTTTTGATTAATCTATCAACATGATACTGGATAATTGGATCCTCCTTCCCAAATTTAATTAGTGATTTAGTTATTCCTATTTTTTCATCTTTTTCTAAAATAGATTCTAGTCTGGTGCCACGTCCACCAGCGTTAATATATGCAGTGGATTGTTTTAGTAGTTCATTCTTCTTAGTCTCTGGATTACTTTCAGCTTTATTTTGATTTATTTTAAATCCTTCCATAAATTATTTTTTTCACATTTATTAAATCTTTACCCCAATCATACGTACACGAACAACTTTCACTATTTTTTTCCTTCTGACATTTCATATTATTTGTTACGTAGCATGCTACGTAACAAACTACGTAACATATTTATTGCGAGGCATTTTGTTTTGGGAAATTTGCATTTTTTATTAAATGCGAGGGTTTTATTTTTTAAAAGTTATTTCTGTTTGAGAGAGTTTTTTTCTTCCAAAAAATTCCACCGGATGCAGTCGATTGAAGGAATTTTTTGGGTAAGAAAAAAACTGTCGAGTTTAAATAACTTTTAAAAAATAAATACCCGAGCTATACCCTACTTCCTTATCGAAGGAAAAACAGTTGTTTCACGAATAGATTTGTTCATAATAAAAGCGAAAAATCTTTCGCTCATCCCAAACCCAAAGGCTGGTGGCATGCCATATTCCAAAGCTTCCACAAAATCCTCATCCATCATTTGCGCTTCGGCGTCTCCGGCTTCACGCGCTGCCATCTGTTCCATAAATCTATTTCTTTGATCAATCGGGTCATTCAGTTCTGAAAAAGCATTACAAAGTTCTCCTCTGCCGGCCACCACCTGTACTCGAAGAACTTTCTTTGGATTTTTTGGATCAGCTTTAGCCAGAGGTGAGACCGCCAATGGGTGTCCCACTAAAAAGCACGGTTGAATAAGACGAATCCGAATGGTACGCTTATAAATCGTATCAATCATCTTGCCCAAACTGTAGCCTTTTTCATATTTAATCCCCAACTCGTCTGCTTTCGCGCGCAATGTTTCAATAGAGATGTCACCACTCAAATCCAATCCAGTTTCTTTTTTAAATTCAGTGAAATAATCCACCAAGGCAAAAGGTTTCTCCCAATCAATTTCATTGTCTTCATATTTATGAATGTAGCCTCCCGTAACTTTAAAAACAATTTCGCGAAACATTTTTTCTGTCTCTTCCAGACCGTGCGCGAAATCCCAGTAAGCGGCATAAAATTCCATATGATCAAATTCTTGCAAATGGTCACGATCCATTCCTTCATTACGAAAAACGCGTCCGATTTCAAAAACTTTTTCATAACCTCCTACCAAAAGACGCTTCAAGGGCAATTCCAAAGAAATACGCAGATAGAAATCCTGATCCAAGGCGTTGTAGTGGGTCATAAATGGCTCTGCATCCGCCCCGCCGGGGATATGCTCAAGAACAGGTGTTTGCACTTCCAAAAATCCGTCAGTGGCCAAAAATGAACGCACCGTTTGCCAGAAGATATTTTTTTTAACAAAAAGTTCACGCGTTTCCGGATTCATCATCAAATCCAAATAACGTTGGCGTAGCAAAACCTCTTCATCTTTCAAACCAAAATGTTCGGTTGGAATGGGACGGATGTTTTTAGAGAGAACTTTCCAGGCGTGCACTTCCAAAGATTTTTCATTTTGCTTAGTGAGAAAAAGTTTGCCTCGCGCTTCGACAAAATCACCATTCTCAATATTTTTAACAAAAAGTTTATATTCATCCGGACCCACATTTTGCTTGCTCAAAAAAAGCTGAATTTTGCCACTCCCATCTTCAATGTGAGAAAAAGCTACATTCCCCATCGGGCGCATTGATTTAACTCGCCCCACTAAAGAAATTTCTTTTTCTTCCGCGCTTAAGCTCTCAAATTTCTCCAAGGCCTCAGCATTTTGCATCGAACGTTCCGTCTTTTCCGGATAGGCCTCCATCCCGCTTTGGCGGATATTTTCTAATTTAGTCAATTTAGTTTCTAGGATGTCTTCACGCATAAAATTACATAGTTATTCCGACACTTATTATGCTTCAATCTTAGCTTATTCGGGGAAAATTGGCAATTTTTGAAAAAAAATAGAGAGGTGTTCGTCATGCGAACACCTCTCTAAAACACCCGCTCTAAAACCTACTTAGATATTTTTAGGCAATTGTTAAAGTGCGCAATAATATCATCTAGCGTAGCTACTCGTCCAGAGCAAAGCTTCTCCCCCGGAAGGACTAATCCTTTTCCCTCTGCCTCTTTTAAGGGCATTTTTATAAATTCTCCTTTTCCTTGATCAAAAACAGCGGTCAAACTTTTTCCTCCATTTGGAGATTTAAAAATGCCTTTTCGGACCATAAAAACACTGCTCATATGCACCCCAGGAAAAAAATAAAAAACAAATAGAGAAGATTTAGAAATCTTCCCCTTCCTCTTAATGAACTACTTTCCTATATTAAACCAACCCTAAAATCTCATATTCCATTTTTCCACCCGGAGTGTTTACTTCCACTTTGTCACCCTTAGTGTGTCCCATAAAGGATTTTCCCATCGGAGATTCGTTAGAAATTTTCATTGTGGCCGGATCAGCTTCATTCGACCCCACAATCCGAAACTCCATTTCATTGCCGTTTAATTTCACCTTAACAGTAGAACCCATCTGCACTCCGCCCGAGTTTTTGTCATATTTAACCACCACAGCTTCTTTGAACATAAATTCTAATTCAGCCACGCGTGCTTCGTTTTCTGCTTGTTGCCTTTTGGCTTCAGAATATTCGGCGTTCTCACTTAAGTCTCCCTGTTCTTTCGCCTCCTTAATAGCCGCCGCGATGGATTGCCTCACTGCAGTTTTTCTATTTTCAAGTTCTTCTTTAATTTTTTTTAAACCTTCCTCGGTCACAAATTTTCCCATATATTTATTTTATCCTAATAATAAAAAATTAAAACGTTAAGGCAAATTGTATCAGAAATATTTTTTCTGTCAATACTCTAAAATATTACCTATTAAAATAACTTTTCAAGTTGGATATAAATTATTTATCCGCTCGGGTGAAATACCAATCCAAAACCGACTGAGCTACCGGGAGTGACGCCGAATTCCCCTCTCCCCCACCCGGCACCAAAACGACGAGAGCGATGGTCGGATTGTTATATGGCGCAAAAGTGGCAAACCAGGAATGGGTCTTGCCCTCACTACCAAATTGAGCAGTTCCGGTTTTTCCAGCCGCCTCTACTGGCAAATTTTTCATAGCCTGGGCAGTCCCACTTGTCACTGTCATCCGCATACCTTCCCGCACTGTTTGCATAATTTCCGGACTTATAAAATCAGAACGAACCACTTTTGGAGGAACAATTTCTTCTTGCCCATTATTATTTTTCATCCGGTTAACCAAGCGTGGAGAATATAGCGTTCCACCATTAGCAATAGTTGCGATGTAATTAGCTAATTGAATCGGCGTCGACGTCACAAACCCTTGCCCGATAGCGCAGTGGTAACTGTCCCCGATATACCATTTCTCTCCAAGTTTATTCTGCTTCCAAGCTTCATCCGGGATAAAACCGGGGACTTCTCCGGGCAAATCAATGCCGGTAAGATCCCCCATGCCAAATAAATTATAATATTTTTTCATGCGACTCATTCCCAGTCCTTCAATGTTTCCATATCCTCCGCCTATTGTGTAGAAAAAAATGTCATTACTTTGCGCGATTGCCATCTTCACGTCCGACGGATCATGCGTCTTCCAGTCGCCGAAACTCCAAGCGCCCACATGTAAAGCTCCGCCCAACCCAGAGATAATTGTAGTAGGTGTAATCGTACCCTCTGAAAGAGCACCTGCCGCCATGGCCGGCTTGATAGTAGAGCCGGGCGGATAAGCCCCGGCGATGGCGCGATTCAAAAGAGGCAAGTCAGGATTATTAATAAGTGTTTGAAATTCACCATTAGTAATCCCTTTAGCGAATAAATTGTTATCATAACCAGGAATACTAACCAGCGCCAAAACCCCACCGTTTCTCGGATCAATAGCCACTGCCGCTGCCGTTTTGGTGCCGGTCTTCCCAAGCATATCCTCCAAGCTATCATAAATTTTCTTTTGTAATTCAGAATCAATATTCAAAACCAGATCATCTCCTGGAGTGGGGTTGATGACTCCCACTACTCTTTTCATATTCCCCATCGAATCAACTTCTACTTGTGTCGCGCCGGCCACGCCACGTAAATCATTCTCATAACTTTTTTCCAGACCGGATTTTCCGATGTAGTCCGTCATTAAATATCCGGGATTATTACCCAACTCACTGGCAGTAATTTTTC
>JBBREE010000020.1:0-20434 GCA_038203255.1 Candidatus Moraniibacteriota bacterium
ACTGTGCTTCGTACGAAATCAGCTGTGCCTACCGGAACAGTGGATTTGTCCACTACGATTAAGGGTTGGGTCATTTTTTGCCCCACCGTGCGCGCTACAGATTCCACATATTGTAAATCAGCGCTCCCGTCCGCTCCCGGAGGAGTGCCTACGGCGATAAACAAAATATCACAACCCTCCAGCGCTTCATCATAATCGGTTGTAAAATTTAATAATTTATGTTTCAGCCCTTCCGCGACTAAGGCTTCCAAGCCAGGTTCGTTAATAGGCAGTTTTCCTTTTTTCAGATTTTCGATTTTTTTAGCGTCTGTGTCTAAGCAAGAAACTCGACTGCCCATACTGGCAAAAGCGGCGGCTAGCGGCAATCCAACAAAACCTATTCCAACTACTGAAATTTTCATAATTTTTTTTTATAAATTATTATTTTTCAATTACTTCCTTAATAGAATAATTCATTCTGCCTTGATTTTTGTAATAACCCTTAATGATAATATCTGCTAAAAGTCCGAAAATGAAAAGCAAAATTCCAATCATAATGAAAAATACACCAATAAGTGGCCATATTCTTTCTGAAAGAGAGGCATTGAAAAATATCTTTTCTATCGCCATCCAAATAAGTATTAAGAATCCTACAAACGACAGAACAACGCCACTACCGCCAAAAAGATGTAAGGGGCGGGAAGAATATTTCCGCCAAAACCAAATAGAAACCATATCTACCATTCCTTTCATTCCACGCTTCCAATTATATTTAGTCACGCCGATGGTTCGCGGGAAATGATTAACCTTCACTTCCCCGACCTTGTAACCGTCGAATTGTAAAATAGCCGGCATAAAACGGTGCATCTCACCAAACAAATCTACTTCATTGAAACATTCACGTTTATAAGCTTTTAACGAGCACCCACTATCATGGATATTATCTTCAATTAAAATTTGGCGCGCAAAATTAGCCAAGCGCGAAGAAAGTTTTTTCATAAAAGGGTCTTTTCTTTTCGCTCTCCAACCAGAAACGACGTCAAACCCTTCTTTCATCTTTTCCAAAAGCTTCCCGATATCACTTGGATCATTTTGCAAATCCCCATCCATCGTGATTATAACCTCACCCACGGCGGATTTTATCCCGGCGTCAAAAGCGGCTGTCTGGCCATAGTTCTTGCGAAAACGGATGAGCTTTAAAGGCGCCAGTCCTTCGCAATCTTTCACTGTGCCGTCAGTTGAACCATCATCGATAAAAATAATTTCATATTTCTTACCAATTTTTTCACAAGCCTCCTTGATACGCCTATGAAGCTCTTTAGCATTACCTTCTTCATTATAAAGTGGTACGACCACGGATATTTCCATTTTTTCTTCCATATTATTTTACCTCATAATTACTTAACTCTCACTCTCTTAATCATATTATAATTTGAAAAAAATGGCAATTATGCTAAAATCTCCTTATGTCTATCTTCAAAAAATTAGCCCCTCACAAATGGGAAATAGCCATTTTGACAGTTATTGTGCTTTTTGGCATATTTTTACGCACCTATCATTTTTCCGATTGGATGCAATTTGAGATTGATCAGACCTATGACACCAGATTAGTTTCTCAGGGCGTGCAAGAAGGCCATTCCGAGTTACCTCTACTAGGACCAACGGCTGGTGGTGGTCGAGCTCTGCGCCTCGGACCAGCCTTCTATTATCTGGAATATCTAAGCGCCAAAACTTTCGGAGATAATCCCGTTGGACACGCTATGCTAGTTCTGCTTTCTTCCATCCTCGCTATCCCTCTTTTTTATTTTTTCATCCGGCGATATTTTTCAATCTTTCTTTCCCTTTTACTCACTGCTCTTTTTGCATCCTCGCTCTATCTGGTAACCTATGGCCGTTTTTCCTGGAGTCCAAACATTCTACCTTTTTTCATCCTCCTCACTTTCTATTCTCTATTGCGCAGTGTTTCGAAAGATGAAGCTCGTCGCAATTTTTGGTTTTTGCTTTTCGCCCTGTCATTCGCTATTATAACCCAAATACATTTTAATGCTTTTTTTACCATCCCTCCAATTGTGGTAATTTTTATTTTTTTTAAGCGTCCTCATTTTCCTTTAAAAACTTGGCTAGCGGCTACAACTATTTTTCTCTTAGTCTATTCTCCGATGGCAGTAAGTGATTTTAAAACAAAAGGAGAAAATTTTGAATTTTTCATCAAAAAATTATCCAAAAGCCAAGGGGTCGTCAATGGACCCAAAACAGCCCTGCGCATTAACGCCACCGTTTTCACATTGGAAAACACCCTCATCCTTACAGGGCAAGATGAAATCAATGGCAAAAAAATTGACCGAGAAAACATCAACCATTTCCCGGGAGACATTTGGAACGGCGCTTTCTTTCCAGTCCTCGGGGCCATAATCTTAATCCTGTCCTCCTATTTTCTTATTTTTAATTTAGCGCGCAAAAAAGATTCTTTAGTAGGAAAAAGGGATTTTCTCTGGCTTATCTTTCTCTGGTTCCTTTTTTCTTTCTTATACTATTTCTCCTTAGCTCGTGGAAATGTCCGCTTTTACCCGCGTTTTTTCCTAATGATTACTCCCTTAACTTTTATTCTCTTTGGTTTTATATTGGAATATATCGATTCCGAAAAAGACAAAAGAAGACAAGTTCTGGTTTTTTTCATCACCCTCTCCTTTTTCGCCCTCAATGTGGCTGGTAATGCCAAAGTTTTTGCATCCTATCAAACAGGTTTGCAACATTCCTTGAAATTGGAAACAGAAGATGTCTTCCCCAATACTAATCGCCTCACCCTCATCCAACAAACAGAAATCGTCGCCTATATTCAAAGTGTCTATGAAGAAAATCATTATCCCGTTTATCTGCAAACTCTCCACGAATACGAACCGGTTTTTTGGTACCATTTAGAAAAGTTTGGCATCACTTATTGGGCACCCATCGAAAACAATCACCCTTACCGCCAAGGAAACTATTTTAATATCTATCTTTCCGGTAAAGAAAAAGCTCCCGGCCATGCTTTCGTTTTGGCCGACCGGAAACAATTTGGCTCGCTCACTGTCGATCGTTGGACACCCAAAGAAGGCGCCATCACTAAAGATTTCCAACCTAAAAACACCCAAGAAATCCCCGACCAAACCCAGAAAATTTCCAATGTCTATACTTGGAAAAAAGCTTTCCCGAATTTGCCATAAAAAAAGTAACAAGATGTTTATTGACGCTAAAAATTCTCCAGATATTCCGGCAGTTTCAAGATCCACTGCGCTTGCTCCGGATGAAACAAAAATCTTTCCACGTCTTTCGCAGCTTGTTTCAAATCGGATTTTTTCGCTTGTTCTTTTAGAAATTTGATTAATTCTGTGCGGTTTCTGATAGCAATCCCTTTTTCTTGTAAAATTGCATAATTCGGTTCAATGCTTTTCTGGCTCAAAAACCACACTAAATCATAAAAGTCTCGTCCCTTTTGATACGGCCGAAAAACGATTGCCAAAATCTTTTGCGCAAAAAGCGTTTCCAGGGAATTTACTAAAAGCGGAAACCTCTCATTAAATGAATCGACGAATTTTGTTTCGGTCTTGATCTTTTCGCTGGGGTTAAAATCTATTTCAAATTTAATAAGCAGTTTCTCATTTCTCGAAACATTGAAGCCAAACTCTTGGAGAACTTCTTTGAATTTAATAAAAAGAATATAGATATTCTCCGTTTTTTTGATTTTTGTATCAATTTTAAATCCTTGGTTTTCCAATCTACGTCTAATCTCTTTTTCCAGCTCTTCAATTTTAAATCCGGCTTTCTTAACCAAATCAAAATCCAGATCTTCTGAAAAACGATCAATTCCGTAGGCAAAACGCAAGCAAGTTCCTCCGAGGAAAGTCAAGCTATCGTTGTGTTTTCCTAAAGACAAGGCTTTCAGAATTTGAACCTGAAGATATTCCAAGAGGATGTTTTTTTCTTGCCAGGGAATATTTTTTTCTTGGGCGTACTTTTTGAAAAAATCTTTACTTGGAAGCATAGTGTTTAATGAATTCTTGAATTAAAAACGAGACCTTTTTATTGTCAAAAACTTTCGCGAATTTCAAAAGAGTTTTTCTGTTATATTTATACTCCTCATTAAAACGATAACTTTCGAACTGTTCGACCGATCCATCTAATTTCGCTCGATTCAAATAGAAAAAATCAGCGATGGATTTTTCCGGCAAGGCAAGATTATATGAAACGCCTTTTTCCATAAAAGTTTCGAATCCTCCGAAAGCCGTTGCCTTTATTTTCTGATAGGTGAATTTTCCAAATTGCGCACTCGAAAAATCTTTGGTTTTTCTAGTTGTCACCGAAGTCGTAGTGAAAACCGCTTCCGGGATGATTCCATAGTAACCAAGCGCCGTTTCCAAGCTTACATAGGAAGGTTGATAGATTTTCTTTGCTAAAAAAATCGGATTAAATGACACCGCTAAATCTCCGGGAAAATATAATCCTTTTCTGATTCTGACAATATATTCCGCCTTTTCCCAGTTTTTTAAGTTATTTAAAAACGACCTATTATATTTTTTACCTAAAATAAGCCTTAAATCCCCAGTTTCAAACAAGGGGAATTCTTCGATTTTCTTTCTGAATTCTAAATAGTTCATTTCCTTAAATCACTAATTTTTATGAATTACGGGAACGTATATACTATACCGCCTTATCTATTTTTTGTCAAATACCCTCCTTGTGGATAACTCCGTTCCTATTAGAAAACTTATTTCTACCATCCTCCCCCACCTCCGCCTCCTCCGCCTCCTCCAGCGCCTCCAGAGCCACCGGAACCGGATGGAGAGGAAGTGTTGGCAGCGATACTGGTGGAAAGACTGGTCAGAGAAGAACTAAATTCATCGACATTAAATGATCCCAGGGTGCTTCCGATGTACCAAGCCGGCACGTGAGAGGCGAAATACGCCTCGCCATATATTTCTTTCATTCTTTTTATCCACTCTTCAGTAATTTCAAAAAGAATAGCGTAAGGCAAAAATTTTTCAAAGATATTCTCCTTTTCATAAAATGCTGCGCGGTCTTTGTCGACTGTTTCCATAAAAAGCTTGAAGCCTTTGAGCTCCCAATTGGTATTTTCCCCTGCAAGTGTCCGCTTAGGCATAATGAAACCGAACAGCAAAATAACAATTCCTGAAATCGCACTATTTAGAGCCATAAAAAGGGATATCCCCGAGAGAAAAGGTATGCTTAGAAAAATAATAACCATCCCCAAAGGGATAAAAACATTACTATAAGTCAAACCGGTTTTAATAATTAATTTTTTATCGTCCAATAAAGCGTTACCACCTTTTTTGACTTTCCCTATAATTTTATAGAAATTATTTTTCAAAGCAGAAATTTTCACCGTGCCTCCTTCTTCAAAAATTTTATCCAAAATCATTTTTTGCACTTCATTTAAGTTACTCTCCGCCTCCGGATTATTGCTTCTTATAAATTCATAATTTTTATATTCAAAGAATAAAATCTTGTTTTCTGTCTCTTTAATCGTCAAAATTTCACTCACTGCAAAGTTGATGATTTCAGCGGTAATGAAATGGTTTTTGAATTTCCCATTAGTCATAAGCAGGCCCATTTCTATCGGAGATAAGTCTTTAGGCGGGGCGTATTGCGCAATGATAGTCTTGTTAAATGCCGGATCATCTCCATACTTTTTCCATAAGCTAAAGCAAATGAAAAAAATCAAAAGAGGCCAAAGGAAAAACAGATATTCTTCATACTCTTCCCATAGCGAAGGCTGGTACGGCATAAATATCCCTTTCGGGAAAGTGACTGAAACTGTGACGCCTTCTCTTTCGGCTAAAGTTCGATTCGTTTCAACGACTAAGTTGGCGTCGTTCCCCCAATAGAAATTAGCTGCCAAGTTTCCTTTGACTCCCAGCGCTCCACTATATAGATTAGTTGAAATTTCATCGTTCATAATTTCTTTGGGGAAAATGACTTCAATGCGAGCATGGTCAATTTCCAAATCCCAAAAGTTGCCGGTGAGATTCCAATAAAATTCATCAAACCCTTCGTTCCAAAAGCGAATGGCATTTTTCACGCGGTAATGGATGACATAGGTGTTTTCCCCTTGGACGGTTCTATTTGCGTCGCCAATTTTCCAAGTGACCGTTTTATCAACGTTGTTTTTTATCTGAGAATAGCTATACTCATTTCCTTTTCCGTCTTTAATGCTCAAAAGTTCCACCGGATTTTTAATCTTCCCTCTGCCAACCACAGCTATCTCTTCCGGCAAAATTCTAAATATCCCATGCTTACCGGAAGCCGTCCCGCAATCCGCCAAAATTGTTTCAGTAATATCCAGACTGGAATCCTTATTCACTTCGATGCGCGAGGAAAAATCCTTCACGTACCAATCAGTCACATTTTCCCTAGCCAGCGCTTTTTGTGAACCAAACGCCAAGAGTAAAGTAATAGCCATCGTCCCCACCCAGATAATTTTTTGAAAATGAATCTTCATAATTTAATTGGAATTATTTTTTACGTCAGTGGTTTTTTTTCTTTTAGTATTTTAATTCATGAATTAATTCCTGAATTAAATACTGAATTATTTTTTAACCAATTCCAAATCCTCCACTAAAATATCCTGCGATTTCAGAAAGATTATAGGGAATCTACTAAAAATAATTATTTAACTCGACAAAAGCCTTGGGAAGAAGAACGTACGCCCAATAAAGAAATAGGGAAATAAAAATTATAATTGAACATACTAAAGAAAGTATAAATGATCTCAATTTTATTTTACCAAAATAAATTTTAGTAAAAAGAAAAGGAAATAGTATTATAAATAACAAAACCACATATAAACTACCCATACTTATGCCATCAAAATAATCTAATTGATTATACTGATGAATATACTTTAAGATAAAATCATACAAAAATTCTATTGAAAAATAAAGGATTCCTAATGTAATAATTAAACTAAAAATTAAATATTGTAATTTACTATCTTTTTTCAAAAACCTCAACCAAAAAAATGGCGAAATAATTACTCCTGCGATTAAAAAAGAAAATAACCAGATTAATAAAATTTTCATTTTTTTACTTTTAATATTTACCCTATTTTCATTATATCACACCTTTTTGACAATTCGCTTCAAATGAGGGATTGTTTTTCGGGTGCGTTTGAAAAATCTCAGAATTAAGGTAAGATAAGAAGATGGAAGAAAAATTATCAAATTCTAATAAAATCTACATCGTTATTCCGGCTTTTAATGAGGAAAAGGTTATCGGGAAAGTTATCCAATCCATTAAGGGAGTGGGTTTTCATAATATTCTAGTAGTAAACGACGGGAGCACTGATAACACCGAAAAAATAGCTGGGACGGCCGGCGCAGAAGTTTTAAACCATATCATTAATCGTGGCCAGGGAGCCGCCCTTCGTACCGGCATTGAATACCTAAGAGAAACCATCGACCCGGATATCATCGTGACCTTTGATGCAGACGGACAGCATCAGCCCTCGGATATTCAAAAACTTATAGAACCAATTTTTAACAATGAGTATGATATAGTCCTTGGTTCAAGATTCCTGGGGACAAAAAGCAATGCTCCGCTCATGAGGAAATTCATTCTACGAGCTGGAGTGGTTTTCACTAATCTGGTTTCCCGAATTAACCTGAGCGATACGAATAACGGTTTACGAGCTCTAGGCAAAAAGGCTATCTGGGGAATTGACATCACACAAAGGAGAATGGAACATGCTTCTGAAATAATTGATGAGATAACTAAGAAAAAACTACACTGGAAAGAAGTTCCAGTCCATATCATATATACCAGCTATTCCAAAGCAAGAAAAAATAATACCAATTTAAATTTCATTAAAATCGGCATAAAAATACTTATTAAAAAAATAACCGAATGAACATTCTAAAAGTTATAACCTTAATTTTCGTAGCCTTCGCTCTATCCAGAGCGATTCTTCGGTTTAAAGACAAATCAATAAAAATAACAGAGTTGGCCCTCTGGATGATTGTTTGGGGAGGAACATTGCTTTTTGTGTTTCATCCATCGATTTCAGATGAGATTGCTGTTAAAATAGGTATCGCTCGAGGAGCTGATACAGCTTTTTTTATAGCTATTATTCTTCTTTTTTATTTAATATTTCGTCTTTATGTTAAAATAGATCGGATTGATAAGGACATCACAACGCTATCTATAAACATTTCCAAGATGCTTCATCAAAATAACCAAGAAAAAAAATGAGACTATTAATCTTTTCTCCCTACTATCCGCCACACATCGGCGGAGTGGAAAATTATACTCAGGAGCTAGCTGAACATTTAGCTGGAAATAATATTAACGTAACAATTTTTACGCCCCACTTACCAGAAAATTCACCAAAAATTGAAATTACCAAAGAAAAAATAACCATCATTCGCTTTCCATCTTTCGAAATCATTTCCAACTATCCCCTGCCGAAATTTTGGTCGTGGACTTTTTGGAAAATGTTTTCCAATCTATTTAAAGAAAAGTTTGACGTTACCATTTCTCAAACCAGATTTTTTAACACTTCTCTTTTAGCGCTCGCGTATGCAAAAACAAAAAAAGTGAGATGGATTCATATTGAACATGGTTCTGATTATATAAATGTATCAAGCAATTTTACAAATAAAATAGCCCGGGCATACGACATACTGATAGGCAATTTGATTTTTAATTTTTCAGATATTAATATTTCCATTTCAAAGGCGGTGGAAAAATTTATAAATAAGTTTAATAAAAGAATTTCTCCTGTTATTTATCGCGGATTAAATCTGGCAGAAATTGACTCAGCACCATCAAATAAAGAGTTACAAGAAAAATACAACAATAGGATAATCATAGCTTTTACCGGAAGATTATATAAATGGAAAGGTGTAGAAAATAGCATAAAAGCTGTAAAGTCCCTACCTGAAGAAATAAAAAAGAAGGTTATTTTCATAATAGCCGGCGACGGAGAGGATTTTGAAAAATTACAAAAAACTATAGATACTTCAATTATCATGCTGGGAAATGTTCCTCGAAATGAAGCTTTTGGAATACAAAAAATTGCTGATATATATATCCACTCCGCCTACCCAGGAGGCGGGCTAGCAACATCACTGCTTGAAGCTATGTATTGTAAATGTGCTATAATTGCAACTCCTAATGAAGGTGCTACCGACATTATTGAAGATAAAAGGAATGGACTATTGATTTCAGAATCAAGCCCAGATTTAATCAGAAAATCCATTGAGGAGTTTATTTTAAATAAGGAATTAATGATTTCATGCAAGAATAATGCACATATCTTTATTGAAAAAAATTTTTCATGGAACAACTCTATAGATAAATTACTTAAAGTAATTGGGAAATAAAAAATATCTTATGTGTCTAAAGAAAATTGTAAACATAAATATTTCTTTACTAATATTTTTTGCTATTGGATATTTGTTATCCACAATAAACTTTCCCTACGTTCAGTTTATTGCTGGAATGTTTTTGTTTTTTTTGCCAGGGTTGAACTTGACCTGGGTTATGGAATTATTAGTAAAACAAAAAATAGGACCTGAAAAGCTGACGCTATGGACAATTTCAACATCACCAATTATAGTTTCTTTTTTTGTTTTCATAAGTATCTTGTTAAATAAATCTCAATTTAACGAAAACTTTATACTTCTATCCTTATTATTTTTGACATCCTTAACCTTTGCACTTGTAGTTTGTGTGAAAATTATAACAAAAGAAGAATCCACCACAATTGATCTCAAAAAAATACAAGATGAAAAAATATTCTGGATGATTTTTTCCTTTGTGCTGATTTTTCTCGGTATAAACTTTATACTATATAAATTTATCCCGGAAGTTGATGGGTATGTGCAACTTATCAATATGGCAGACTTTATTAAGCAAGGCGAGATCCCAAATGATCTATTGAGGCCTCTTTTCACTTCATTTTCTCTCACGATAAGTTTCGCAACGCGAATACCTCTCTATTGGATCTTTAAAATTATAATTCCGCTTTTGGCAAGCTCTATATTTCTACCCTTCTATTTTATCGCCAAACAAAAATTTTCCTCAAAAACACAACTTGCACTCTTAAGTCTTCTCCCTTTTTCGATACCGGTTGTCAGTTTAGAAGTTCTTTATGCCAGACCGCAATCATTATTCATTCTTGCATTTGTCATTTTTTGTTACCTTGCAGTTGAAATATTGAAAATAAAAAATGAATTTGCGCGACCATATTTTTTAACAATATTACTTTTATTAAGTCTCGTTGGCTTAAAAATACACGAGTTTTTCTTTTTTCTTGTTATCATAATAAGTTTCTCACTCCTTCTTTCACTATTACCCCTAATTAAGAAATACCCAAAAAAAACATTACTCTTTGGCAGTCTTTTCCTTATAAGTATCTCTGGATGGATTAAGGATTTTGGCATCTTCGCACAAGCAAAATCATCAATTGATCTTTTCTTAACATACCTTCTGCATCCAAAGTTCAGTCTATGGTTTATATCCAATTACACAAATATAGATGGAAATTCAATGGGTTGGCCCGGATTATCTTGGATTTTATACTATGGCTATAATCTAGGACTTGTCTTACCACTTATCTTACTTTATGCCTTTTTTAAAAAATCTAAGGGTTTTAAAATTGACAAAAAAACAGCACTAATTATCGGAATGGCCTTTATTCTATTTTTTTCCATCGCTGAAATATTTCCTCGCCTAGGGCTTGCTTATTATCCCGATAGGGCATGGCTTTTTGTATCCATCTCGCTTGCTCTCGCTATAGTCATCTCACTACCAAGCACTAATCTCAATAAGATTCCTTTAGCTATATTCACTACTATATTGATACTATCCATTCTGACTTCCTTTGCACTTACATATTTAAAACAAGGATGGACAACTACTAATGAATATAGTGCCTCACAGTTCATAAAAAACAATCTCCCAGCAGATGCGGTGATATTAAGTCAGGTAGGGAATACCCCTATGATAAACTAT
Organism: Candidatus Moraniibacteriota bacterium; assembly: GCA_038203255.1. Classification (GTDB taxonomy): domain Bacteria; phylum Patescibacteriota; class Minisyncoccia; order Moranbacterales; family UBA2206; genus CAIKZD01. The sequence goes on from JBBREE010000020.1 coordinate 10,990, forward strand.
TTTTCAGGCAGAATATGTGTTATACCCCCAAAAGAATTCTTTTTTAATGCAAATAATGAGCAAATTAAAAAATACCTAGCAGATCTCCCCATCACATTGAGTAGAGATGCGGAATTTCAAAAAAAGAAGCAGGACATACTATCGACTATTTATGAGCAGCTAGATATGTTAAAATCTAATTCTATTGAAAATAATAATTTTCCAACAAAAGCCATAGATCGTATGATAATAAATTATGATCAAATCAACATCTTAACTAATAATATAAAAAAGAAAGGCCTAAATAAAACTCATCCGCTCTACATCCTATATTCCAAGGATAAATTTACTGGCTTATATGGAGGTAGAAAATGGTGGCAAGATGGCAATTACTACAATGCACCTATTGAAAAATTTGATTCAAATAATTATTTTAAAAATATTTACAATAATAATTCAATCTATATATGGCTTGTAAAATAAGTTCAATTTAATTTTAAATAATAAAAGTATGGATTCAACAAAGGCCATTAATGCCAATAAAGCATTACACGATAGTGTATCAAAAGCATATAACCACATTCATTCAGAGATTTTTAATGATTTTGAACAGAAGAGGGTGGATGATTTAATTAAGGAGCTCATCTCCTTAATTGGAAATAAAGAAATAATTTCAATAATGGATCTCGGATCCGGAACAGGAAATCTAACATTTAAATTTCTCAAAGAAAAATGTGGTGTAACTTCCACTGATGTTTCAAAGGAGATGTTAGAAAAAATAATTTCAACCTGTCCAAAAAACTTGAGACATAAACACAAAACGAGGTCTTTAAATGGAGACACTCTTCCCTTTCCAGATAATAGCTTTGATATATCTGCTACTTATTCAGTACTCCACCACATACCAAATTACTTAAAATCCGTAAAGGAGATGATTAGAGTAACGAAAACCAATGGACTAATTTATATTGACCATGAATTTAATGAGAACTACTGGAACCCGAATGCATACTTAACGGAATATTATAAACTAACAAAAAAAACTTCGGCTGAATTAATTATTGCAGCAGTTGAATATAAAAGAGTTCTCGAACATTTAAAGTATTTTTTAATCAAAATTTTTGTAGATAAGAATTACACACTTGAGGGCGACCTACACATAAGCAAAGAAGATCATGTCGAGTGGGGAAAAATAGAACAAATTATGCAGGAAAATAATTGTGAAATCATTATAAAAAAACCATTTTTGATGTACAGGCCAGAAGGAGGCATGGAACTATATAAAAAATACAGTAAAGAAACAACGGACACGTTGTCACTAGTAGCAAGAAAAAAATAGATTTAAAAAAAGTAATTAAACTATCTAATAAATACATTATGCGAGAGAAAAAAATATACTTTGTTTCGATTATGAATCTTAAAAGAGTTGGCGGAGTAAAAAGCTATGTAACTAGCCTCTCCGAAGCATTTAAGAATCTCGGGATCAATACTACAACAATTTCACCTGGAAACTTGCCCTTTCAAAAGTATCTCAAAATGAAAAAGCAGTCAAACGATAACATTCCAAGAGAAAAAATTAAAGATTACACTATAATAGCGAGCATAATAAAAATAATTTCATTTTTATATATATTATTTAAAAAACCAGATGTAATATTCTTTCAGGACGTTGTTTCCTTTAACGCTCTTTACAATATCTGCTTAAAAAATGACGTTTTTCCATTATTGGTTGTGCATAGCTATCTAGCTGATGAGGCAGCTGCCAATGGCTTTATTTCAGATAAATCTAAGACCTTTAAATTCCTTTTGTCCGAAGAGAGTGCTGCCTATTCAAAGGCTCCGTTAATTTTTACTGTGGATGAAAGAATTAAAAAATACATAATTAAAAATTTTAATATTGAAGATAATAAAATATTGTCTTTTATAAATTTCGTAAACATAGATACTTTCAAGCCAAGTGCAGATAAAATTATTATCAGGGAAAAAATTGGATGGCCAGCTAATAAAAAGATTATTCTTTGTCCTAGAAAATTAAATAGAAAAAATGGTGTTGAATTTGCAGTTAGAGCTATGAAAGAACTTCAAGAGCATAATTACCTACTCTATGTAACTGGAGATGGACCAGAAAGAGCTTGCATTGAAAAAATTATAAGGGGAGATGGTACGCAAAACTCTGTCTTCCTTCTCGGGGATATGGACACCTCTCTTATGCCGGAATTTTACACTGCCGCTGATTTTGTAATAATCCCATCTATAACCATTCATGGCATGGAAGAGGCCACATCAATCGCGGGTCTTGAAGCCCAATCTTCAGGAAAGATTGTAATAGCATCCAATATAGGTGGGCTGAAGCAAATTATAAAAAATAATGAAACGGGAATTTTAGTTAATCAACAAGAGCCAGACGCCATATATAATGCCCTTATTATGCTAGATAACGACCCTTCATTAAAAAATAGCGTGGAACAAAACTCAAGATTATTCGTAAAAAACAATGCGTCTCATATGGGCAGAGCAAAAGAATTTTTAGAAATCATTAATAATAAATTAAACAAATGAGATTTTTCATCTTTTCCTCCATCAATTGGGATTCCTTTTGGCAACAACCACACGAAGTTTCTTTAGCATTGAGCGAAAAATATAATGTTGTTTTCTGTAATCCAATCGAAACCACAGGCACTTCCAATATACATTTAAAAAAAATAACAGAAAATAAGACCCCTAATAAAATTTCAACATTAGATTGTAAATTAAAATTAAAGAAATTAGATTATTTCTATGTAATAGCTCAAGAAATGTGGTTTTCCTACATTATTTTAGTTAAGACAAAGCGGAATGACATATTAGTGTTCTACAATCCTACGGGACAATTTATTGGCTTTATCATTGGAAAAATACTCCTCAGAAGAAAGGTGGCGTTTATGCTCGTGGATGAATATCAACTTCTCTCTGGGAAAAAAATAATCAGCAATCTTTTAAATATTTTCATATCAATATTTATCAGAAAAAGTGACATTGTCTTTTGCACTGCAAAACTATTATTAGCCAAAGCACTCAAATATAATAAGCTCTCAGTATATCTACCTAATGGCGTCAATTTTGAAAAAATTTCAAAGGTAATAGCAAATTCTTCAGATAAAATTAATAATAAAAAAATTATTGGTTACGTTGGAACATTAGGCCCTTGGGTCAATATTGAAGACTTGCTTCTGATAGCGGAATATTTTAAAGAAACTATAGAGGTTTGGGTAATTGGAGGTGGCGAAAGATACCAAGAACTGAAAAAAATAAAAGCGGGAAAAAAAATAATTAACCTAAAGCTTTTTGGTCCACAAAAACATCAAGCTGCTATGGAATATATGAGCTCTTTCGATGTGGCAATATACCCGTTTATTAAATCAAGTCTAACGGAGTCAGTATCCCCAATAAAAATATTTGAATATTGGGCAAAGAAAAAATGTGTTTTGTCGATACTCACAAATGAAACAATGCAATATGAAAAAGAATTAATTTTCTACACCTCAAACGAACAACTGCTAGAAAAAATTGCCTTATTAATGACTGACGAAACTTTAACAAAAGAAAAAGGCGATCTTGGCTTCAAGAGAATGTTAAGTAATCACAATTGGTCTGGTTCACTAAAAACAAGCTTACTTGAAAATGTTGAAAAACTAATAACCAAAGGATCCCTTATCGATTCAATATTATAATTAAGATTCATTAGGCGTTCTAATTACCACAAAACCGATAGTTACGATACAAACAAAAAATTCTGCAATAACCGTGGCCCAACTTGCTCCAATTATCCCATACCTTGGAATGACAATTATATTTGCAATAATATTAGCAATGGCTGCAATTCCAACAGTTATAAGATATACGTATTTTCTCCCCTGTGCGATAAATAAATAAGTGAAAGGATCCCTTATAGCAATAAAAATGAGCGAGATAGATAAAATGGATAAGACCCTGGCAGAAAGAATAAAATTACTACCATAAAAAATATTTACTATCTCTTTATTTAAAAAAAAGAGAAAAGAAAAGCCCAGCATAGCTACGAGGAAAACTGTTCCTAAGTATTGCTTAAATATTGGTGGTTTTTTTGACGACTTTACTTGCTCTGATAGTACCGGAAAAAATGCAGCACTTATTAAGCCCAACCCGGTCACTGCTAATATTAAGAATTTATATGCAGCAGCATATATTCCAATCTGCGTAAAATCCTTCAATAATATTTTCAGTAGTATAATATCAACGGAAGTATACACTGTAACAAAAAATGCCCCTAAACCTATTGGCCAACCTTCTTTTAAAAAATAAATTAAATTATTTCTATCAACCTTGAAAATTAACCTACCTATCCTATTGTTAAAAAATACAATTATAAAAAACAAGAACAGTAAACTACTCGCAAGATAAGTATATAAAATTGGTAAGATACTATTTATACCAACTTTTATAATCAAGAAGCTAATGAGAAAAAATATTATACGCTCTCCAACCTTAAAACAAGCCTCCAGTTTCATTAGTTGTCTCGCACGAAAAATTGCTCGCAATAATTCATTAGTACTATTAAAAACAACATAGAGTGATGCTACTAAAAAAAACATCATTGGGACATCTCTTGCAAATATTCTTGATGAGATAAGTGTTATTAATAAAATTAAAATTCCGGAGAAGAATTTTAGTAATAAACTGTGCTCAAGATATTTTTTAGCAAGTTTATGGTTTTGAGAAATATCCCTTATAAAAACAGTATTGAATCCGAAATCTGCAATAGATGCAAAAAACATCACAAAAGACATTACGAAACTGTACTGACCAAAATTATCAACCCCTAATTTTCGAGCAATCAAAATATTGATCCCAAAAATCAAGCACGTGCCAACAAATTCAGCAAGAAATAGCCATCCAATGTTTTTGTATATTTTTTTTAGCATTTAGTATTTAAAATATTTACAATTTTTTCTGAACTTCTTCCATTGCCGAATGGATTTTTCCAATTGACTTTTCTTTTCAAAAGAATTTCTGTTTTATTTAATATTTTTCCAGAATCACTATTACCAACCAAAACACACCCTCCTACCGCAACAGCCTCTGGTCGTTCCGTATTTTCACGTATCACAATGCATTTCTTTTCTAAGATACAAGATTCTTCCTGCAGACCACCGCTATCCGTCAAGATTAAGAATGATTCATTTTGTAATTGCAGCATATCAAGATATCCGATTGGATCAATTAGTAGTAGATTATCAGGGAGATTAATTTTGAATTTTTCAATCATTTTTTTGGTTCTCGGATGGATTGGAAAAACTATCTTTTTTGAATATTTATTCGCGATAAAACCAACAGTCTCTATCACAGTTTTTAAATTCCGTTTATTGTCAACTGTTGCAGGTCTATGGGATGTCATTAAAATAAATACATCCTTTTTTAAGTTATGTCGATCGAGTATTTTTGATTTTTTCTTTGCTATTGATATGCACTCATAAACAGCATCTACAATCGTATTTCCAGTTACAAAAATTTTCTTTTTAGAGATGCCCTCGCCAAGCAGTATATCTGCTTGTTTTTTCGTTGGACAAAACAAAAAATCAGAAATATGATCAGTCACAATTCTATTTATCTCCTCTGGCATAGTTCTGTCATAACTGCGAAGTCCTGCTTCGACATGCCCCACAGTAATACCTAGCTTTGATGCAACAAGTGCTCCAGCCATAACAGTATTAGTATCCCCTTGTACAATAATAGTATTAGGTTTTTCTTTAAGCAAAACCTCTTCAATCTTTGCCATCATTCTTCCAGTCATCTCACCATGCGTTCCAGACCCAATGCCTAGATTATATTTTGGTTTTGGCAATTTTAATTCCTTAAAAAAAATTGCGTCCATTTCCTTGGAATAATGCTGATTTGAATGAATAATAAAAAATTCTTCATTCTTTTTTTGAAGCTCTCTAATAATTGGACTCATTTTTATAATCTCCGGTCTCGTTCCAAGTATTATACAGTGTTTCATATTCTTAAAATTAAACTTTTTATTATTTATTAAAAATACTTTTAAAACCTAGCCCGCATATCCTTTCGGCTTTTTTTCATACCATTTCCGAAGACTTTCAATACTCATTTGCAAAGTTTTTTTTGATTTCCACTTCAGAATCTTCCTGGCCTTTCTCGGATCGGCGAAAATTTCCGCATATTCCCCTTTTCGCGCAAAAGCTTTCTTTTTGGGAATTTTTATCCCAAAAACTTCCTCTACTTCTGTCACAATTTCCTTAACTGAAAAACCCTTGCCATTACCTAAATTAAGAATTTGACTTTTGCCTTTTTGATTCAAGTATGCAAAAGCGGCGTAGTGTGCTTCAGCCAAGTCTTCCACGTCGATGTAATCTCGCACTGGTGTCTTGTCATGCGTCTTAACTGTCGCACAGGTGTAGAAGAATGGTTCAATTCCCATAGCACCCCGCACCGCGTTTTGCATAAGAAGAAGTGAAGGTTTTTTGCTGTCGCCAATCATGCCGTCACTTGAGGCACCACAGACGTTAAAATAGCGCAAGATGATATATTTGAAGCCATGCAGTTCCGCATACCATTTAATCATCCGTTCCACTAGAAATTTCGACTCTCCATAGGGATTGGCCGGATCTTGCGGATGATTTTCATCTACTGGCAAATATTTGGTTTCGCCATAAGTGGCGCAAGTGGAAGAAAAAATGATGTTTTTGACTTTGGCCTCACGCATTGCCTCCAAAAGATTGAGACTGCCAACTACATTATTTTCAAAATATGTCTCTGGTTGCTCCATGGAATCATTGACCGAGCAGAGTGCTGCGAAGTGGAGAACAGAAGAAATTTTATGCTTAGCAAAAGTTTTTTCCAGGTCTTTCTTGTTTCTCAAATCTCCCTTCACAAATTGCAAGTCTCCAAGTTTTTTAAGAATTTCCAAAGCTTCACGCCACCCATGTGACAGATTATCAAAAACCACCACCCGATAACCTTTTTCCAAAAAAAGTTTCGCTGCGTGACTTCCAATATATCCCGCTCCTCCGGTTATAAGAATGACTTCTTTTTTCTCTGACATAATTTATTTTTTAATAAATTGCTAAGCTAGGCTCTAGTAATTCTATTTCACCCCGCCTCGCGTCGACAAGCGAATGTCTTCGCGAGTCGAGGCGGGCCAATCCTCAATAATTATCTTTCCATCTCCATAATATTTTTACTTGAGAATTTATTGAACTTTATCAATTACACTTCCAGTATCTTATCATCCAATAAAAAATCAGCGATCTGAAAGTGCTTAACTCCATTATAATCATTTCCAATCATTTTATCCATAGAAACCACAATCTTTTTATAATTGTCTGGAATCGCCAAAAGATTGCCAAATTCCCTGTCTCTTGTGGCATCATCGCTTATTAGATAGGCCACTTGAATATATATCTTCTTACCTCCTTTTTCCGCGACAAAATCAATCTCCTTATCGCCCAATTGACCGACATAAATTGCAAATCCCAAACGTGACAAATGCGAGAAAACTAAATTTTCCAGCATCTTTCCGATTTCACTAGCCTTATATCCGACCAATGAATTTCGCAGTCCTAAATCTTCCCAATAATATTTTTCATTAATCTCAAAAATTTTCTTGCCCTTAATGTTTGCCCGATTGACTTCATGGATGATAAAACTGGAAGTTAAGAATGATAGGTAATCCAAAACAATATTGGGCGTAGTTTTTATTTTTTGCGATTTCAAAAAATCACTGATTCGATTAGCTGAAACCAAAGAACCGATGTTGTCCGCCAAATAATTTAAAAGACGATTGAGAAAATTTATATTCCTGATCTTAAAGCGAGCCACCACATCTTTCAAAATTATCGTATTGTATATACTCTGCAGATATCCATACACAATTTCATCGACCAGTTTTAAGTTAGCGATGAAGGGCAATCCTCCATTATAATATCTTTTCCAATAAAAGGCTTTATTTTAGCTATATAAAAAGGACGTTTTTGATATGTTTTATTCATAGTTAAAATTATTCATTATTTATTGATATATTTTAAGTATACTTAAAACTTTTCAAAAGGTCAACTTTCCCAACCCAATCCTCAATAATTATCTTATTCCGTGTTAAATAAAAAATCAATTTAACCTAGCAAACTTCCTGACCGAGCGGTTTTCAACTTTTTCCTGTTTCATATTTTAACGAATTACAGAGCTGGCTCCGTAGCTCCATTATACCACCCTAAATGGTGAATCTCAAGCCTGATTTCACCCAAAAAAGTTCCAGATTGACACTCAAAATGTTAAGCTATTATAATTAGACTATGGAAAAAGAAATTCAAAAAGAAATGACGATTGAAAAGTTGGCTAAAATCATAGCTGACGGATTTGCAGAGTCAAATAGAATTCTTGACAAAAGGATTGAAAAATCTGATAGATTAACAGATGAAAAAATAGAAGGGTTGGCTGTTTTAGTTCAAAATGGATTCACAGAAATTAAATCAGAACTAAAAGCAGACTCATAGTGTGCTTTTATGATGTTTCCAAAAATCGGATGTTTTTTTCTACTAGTGGATTTCTATCCATTCTTCTCAATATAAATTTTATATTAAAAAAACCGCTCATCCTTTTTAGGATAAAGCGGTTTTTGCAATGCCATCATGGAAATTCTTGCCTATAAATAGCTTCCAGTTCTGCACTGGGGTGGCACCATCCGTCAAGATCAGTAATTAAATAGCAGTTGCCTTCATAATCCTCCCTATTGTTGGGAACGGCTGGCAATAAGTCTCTGATACCCATCGCCAAAACACTTCTGGCTATGCGTTTAATCCAAGCCATTAGTCCTCTTTGTGTTAACGTATGTAGCATACCTCTTTCGAGAGATAGAAACACTTCTAATATGACTTCTTGTACACAATTGTCCACATCCACATAAAAGGGTACATTAAACCTGTTGAGTCTTGAGCGAATATGTGGTCCAATCCAACTTACTTGCTCGTCAAACCACTTATTTAAAGCGTTGCGATCACCAAGCCAAAAAAGCTTAAACTCATTGGCAAACGGATGATCTGATTTTTCCACCATTTTTAGCGCTTCTCCAACAAGATATCTCCGGCCATACCATATTAGGTTATTAGCTCTGCAATTCGATCTATCTCCATCAATAAAGATGGCCCTAAAATCTCTCTCATAATTAGGATGGAACGCTCGCAAAACTTCCATATGCACTAAAATATTACCACCCGTATTACTAGCAACTGTTCTTGTTAATTGTCTTTCTCGTGGATTTGTTTTCACCATCCTTGATTTCAAGAGCACTTCGTCATATTTTCGACAAGATTTTATTCTTCCCATATTGGAGACCATTAATCCAAAGCAATCTGATCTGTCTATCTCACGCCATTCCTCGTTGGGCAAGATATGAATAGATTGTTGGTGTGTAATTGGGTGTGACTTTTTTGTGTTT
>JBBREE010000021.1:0-19343 GCA_038203255.1 Candidatus Moraniibacteriota bacterium
GAAATCCGGAGAAAGTACTATCATTGAATTGAATATCGGTGAAGAAAAAGCTAAAAACGTCATTATTTATGAAATTCAAAAAGATCCAATCAGCGGAAATTTTTTGCATTTAGATTTCTTCCATGTAAGAATGGATGAAGAGATTGAAACTGAAGTTGAATTGGTCTTTATCGGTGAGGCTCCGGCTGTGAAAGAATTGGGTGGAAACTTAGTTAAAACAGTGGATGAAGTAACAGTTAAATGCTTACCAGCTGATTTACCTTCCGAAATTAAGGTGGATATCAGCTCACTTAAGACGTTTGAAGATCGGATTAGCATAAAAGACTTGAAGATATCCGAGAAAGTTAAGATTGAAATTGATCCAGAAACGGTGATTGCTTCGGTTGAAGCTCCTCGATCAGAAGAGGAATTGGAAGGCTTGGAAACGAAAGTAGAAGCGGATGTTACCAAGGTTGAGGGTGTCATAAAAGAAGCGCCCGTCGAAGAAGCGAAGAAAGAAAAGGGAGGAAAATAACATTGAATTTTTTCTTCAAATAAAATATAAAACCACCTTGTCACTTGAGGTGGTTTTATTTTTTCGGAAAAATTTGATATAATATCTTTGTATGCAAGCGAGGAAAAAAATTTCAATCTTTTTTTTGATGGCTGTCTTTCTAACAGTTGGTTTTTTTGGTTTTTCTCGACATTATGTTCAAGCTGAATCAGCTAGCAGTATTCGGGATGATATTGATAAATATAATAAAAAACTTAAAGTAGCTCAAGAAGAGTTGGCACTGGAGCAGTCTCAACTTTATAAAAACCAATCGAAGATTTCAACTACTAAAAATCTCATCGCGCAGCTGACTTCCGATATGGCGAAAAAAGAACAGGAGTTGCAGGATTTAAATAGCCAGGAAGAGGCTAATAAAAAGATGTTGTCGGAGTATATTCGGCAAATATACTATCTTGATCAAGATGATTATTTAGTTTCTTTGCCTATCTCAAAGGAAAATCTGGGAGAGTTGTCTTCCAGTTTTGATGGGATGCTTGGAGTGAAAGCGAAAATAATATCCTCCCTGGAAACAATAAACGACACGAAGAATCAAGTTGAACAAGTGAAATCAGACCTGGCAGATTTGCAGGAAAGTAATGCTCAAACGTTGGCAGTTCAGCAGTCTCAGCAGACAGCTATTGCTGGTTCGGTCCAAGAAACACAAGCTACGGTGGCACAATTACAAGCTAAGCTAAACAAATTAAGAAGTACTTTGTCTAGTTTCTTAGGCGAGTCTTTGGATATGAGTGATGTGGTGGACGCCGTTAAATATGCGGAAAAGAAAACGGGGGTACGCAAGGAGTTTTTGTTTGCCGTACTTGATAAGGAAACAGATTTAGGAAGATTCACTGGCGGATGTACTTACGATAAAAGTAAAATGGGGAGCACTAATTTGACATACTTCAAAGGAATTTGTGATGATCTTGGGTACAATTATAAAAAGATGAAAGTGTCTTGTGCTTTGAGCTATGGAATTGGTGGGGCGATGGGCGTGGCTCAGTTTATGCCTTCCACTTGGATGGGCTACAAGGATGATATCGCAAACAAGACTGGGAATAATCCGGCGGACCCATGGAGCCTTAAAGACGGAATTATGGGGATGGCGTTGTATCTGAAAAATAAAGGCGGAGACAGCAAAAGCGGGGAATATCAAGCGGCAGCTATGTATTATTGTGGGAGTAATTGGAAAAGAACAGTTTGCAAAAACTATGCCGATACGGTTACTAGCTGGGCCAAAGGATATGGAGACTATTTTTAAATAATTTTTTTTATGCATCAAAAGTAGCTTTAACTTCAAAATGCAGATCAATTTGATTTTAAGGGCCACATATAGTATAGTCTATATGTGGTTTTGTTTTAATTTAATAAGCTAAAACCTTTATTTTATGGAACATTTTGAAATTATTGGTGGCAAAAAACTCTCTGGCGTCATCGATGTACGTGGCTCAAAAAACGCCACTACGCCGATTTTAGCAGCGACTCTTTTGACTAAAGAAAATTGTGTCCTAACTAACATTCCTCTTATCGAAGATGTTTTTAGAATGCTGGAAATTTTGGAGAGTATGGGAGTGGAGGTGGAAAGAATTGGAGAAAGAAAAATCAGAGTGAAAGCGGAAAATGTTGACCCAACAAAAATTGATGTGGAGAAGGTAAAGAAATTGAGATCATCCATTTTGCTTTTGGGGTCGCTTAGTGCGCGTTTTGATGATTTTAAATTGTATCATCCGGGAGGATGCGTCATCGGAGCCAGGCCGGTTGGCACACATTTTGATGCGTTGACCAAAATGGGAGTGGATATCAAACAGAAAAAAAATGTTTATATTATAAGCGCACAAAAAAGAAAGGCCACTAAAGTAGTTTTGCAAGAAATGTCCGTGACAGCTACAGAAAATGCGATGATGCTAGCATCCAGCTTGCCGGGGAAAACGATTATAAAAATTGCGGCTTGTGAACCGCACGTGGAAGATTTGGGAAAGTTCTTGGTTTCTATGGGTGCTAAAATTAAGGGATTGGGTACACACACTTTGGAAATAGTGGGCAGTAAAAAGTTACATGGCGTCTCTCACTCAATCATCCCTGATGCCAATGAAGCGGCCACTTTTCTCATTATGGGCGTAGCCACCGGCAGTCCGATTGTGGTGAAAAATGCCATTGAAAATCATTTGGATTTAGTTTTAGAAAAACTTCGCCAATTTGGAGCGAGTTTTAAAATTAGCAAAAATTCCATCGAAGTCATTCCAGCCAAAAAATTAACTGCTTTGGCCAAACTTGATCCACGCACCTATCCGGGCATTCCGTCTGACGTGCAAGCGCCTTTTGGCGTTTTGGCGACACAAGCGCAAGGAGAAACACTTATTTTCGATACGATTTTTGAAGGGCGCTTTAATTATTTAAGCGAATTGGAAAAGATGCGTGCCAAGGTGAAGCTTTTGAATCCTCATCAAGCCATCATTTCCGGACCGATTGCGCTACGTGGAAGTGAAATTAAGAGTTTTGATTTGCGAGCTGGAGCGTCCCTTATTATTGCCGCTCTTTGTGCCAGTAAAGGCAAAACTATCATCCAAGATATCTATCAGGTTGATCGCGGATATGAAAAAATTGAAGAAAGGTTGCAGAAATTGGGTGCGAATATAAAAAGAGTTGAGAATTAATATGAAAGAATATTACGAAGCCACCAAAAAATTTCACAAAAAATTCAAAATGAAAGGGACGAACAATGAGGATATGCAGTTTCGTTTGAATTTGATGGTGGAAGAATTAGGCGAATTGTCTCAAGCGGTGACACGTGGCAAATCAAGAGAGGAAATTTTCGAGGAAAATATTGATCTGCTGAATCTAATTCTGGGAAATTTTGTCAGTCTGGGTGCAAAACTATCTGACATTGATAAAGCTTTTTGGAAAAAACACGAGAAGATTATGCAACGTCAGATTAAAAATATCAATGGCAAATTAAGAGTCAGTCATTATGGGGATGAGAAATTAAAATAATTAATTAGAAAATATGAGTGATAAGGAAAGAATAGAAAAGATTAAGCAGTATGTTAAAGATACTATGGTGTGCCCCGGACATAATATTGATCATGTTTTAAGAGTCTATAATTTATGCTTGATGCTCTCTAAAGGAGAGACAGTAGATCATGAGGTGCTAGAGGTGGCGACTCTTTTACATGATATTGGGGGAGCCAAGGAAACAGCCGATAAAACAGGAAAAACTGATCATGCTATTGAGAGTAGCAAAATGGCACGTCCACTTTTGGAAAAACTCGGTTTTTCAGAAGAGAAAATTAAACATATTCAAGACTGCATAGTTTCTCATCGGTATAAGACTGACAATAAACCTAAAACGCTCGAAGCCAAATTATTATTTGATGCTGATAAGCTGGATGCTTTAGGCGCAATTGGGGTGGCGCGGGTTTTTGCTTGGATAGGAAAAAATAATGCTCACATATATAAAAAAGTCGATAATTTAGACGCTTATTTGGAAGATAATTTTACAAAAAAAATCAATGGAAGGATTAGAGACAAATCTAAACATAGTCCGCAAATCGAATATGAGATAAAAATAAAACATATAATAAAAAGATTGCATACGTTGAAAGCTAAAAAAGTTGCTAAGGAAAGACTGCAGTTTTATAAGAATTTTTTAAGTAGATTAGAAAAAGAAGTAAAAGGAAAATTATAAATTTATGCTAGTAAGAAAAATCGGAATTGATTTAGGAACGGCTAATGTGTTGGTTTTTGTGCCGGGCAAGGGGATTGTGGCCAATGAGCCATCGGTAGTGGCGGTGTCACTGGCTGAGAACAAGGTTTTGGCGGTGGGGAATGACGCCAAGGAAATGTTAGGACGCACCCCAGACACTATCCAGGCTTCTCGCCCCATGAAAGACGGCGTGATTGCGGATTATAAAATCACAGAAGCGATGCTTAAATATTTCATCAATAAAGTTAGTGGAAAATTTCGTTTGGTGCGACCGGAGCTAATGATCTCCATTCCGGTGGGCGTCACTTCCACTGAAAGGCGAGCAGTGATTGACGCGGCCATCCACGCCGGAGCCAAAGCGGCCTATGTGGTCAAGGAACCAATGCTGGCGGCTATTGGCGCCGGTATTCCAATTGCTAATGCGAGTGGCAATATGATCATTAATATCGGAGGTGGGACGTCAGAGATCGCGATGATTTCTTTAGGTGGAATTGTGGCGGCCACAAGTGCGCGTGTCGGCGGAAACAAAATTGATCAGGCTATTGCTGACTACATCAAAAGAAAATATAGTTTGGCCATTGGGGAACGCACAGCGGAAGACGTGAAGATTAAAATCAGCTCAGCCTTGCCACAAGTGAAAGAAGAATATATGGATGTGCGTGGGCGAGATTTGACCGGAGGATTGCCAAAAACCGTGCGCATTTCATCCAATGAAGTGACGGAAGCTATTCAGGATGAACTGCGAGAAATCATTAACGCCATTAAAAAAGTTCTGCAAGAAACTCCACCGGAATTGGCTTCGGATATTATGGACAAGGGAATGGTGCTTTCCGGAGGCGGGGCGCTTATTAAAAATCTTGACCAACTCATTACTAAAACTATCGGCGTGCCCAGTTACGTGGCCGACGACCCACTGTTTTGCGTCATTAAAGGCATCGGAATCGCTTTGGAAAATTTGGAACTGTACAAAAGAACGATAGCGTTGGGGAAATAAGTATTATGATAATTGGCATTGACGCTTCACGCGCTTTTCTAAAAGAACGTACCGGCGTGGAAGAATATTCTTACCAGACTATTAAAAGCTTGAGAGATAAACTAGGGGAAACTCAAGTTTTTTTGTATGTGAGGAGGGAATATGAAATTGACTTTAACTTACCGGAGAATTGGAAAATTAAAGAAATCAAATTTCCTTATCTTTGGACGCAAGTTGGATTGTCCTTGGAGATGAGGAGGCGCCCAGTAGATGCACTTTTCGTGCCGTCCCATGTGACGCCCTTTATTCACCCTAGGAAAACTTTTGTGACGGTGCATGGTTTGGAATATGAAAAAATGCCGGAAGCCTATTCTTTTTTGGGTCGGCTGTATATGCGTTGGTCGATTAAATTTTCTTGCCGGTGGGCGACGCGTATTATCGCAGTTAGCGAGAACACTAAAAAAGATTTAGTGGCGTTGTATAAAATTCCAGCGGAAAAAATTGAAGTGGTTTATGAAGGAGTATCAGAAAAATTCCAAATTCCAAATTCCAAATTACAAATAAATTCAAAATTCAAAATTCAAAATTCAAAATTCTTTTTATTTATCGGCCGCTTGGAAAATCGGAAAAATATTGTCGGGATGATTCGGGCCTTTAGAATCTTAAAAGAAAGATATAATCTCCCGCATAAGTTGGTTTTAGCTGGAAAGTTTGGCTATGGAGAAAAGGAGATTCACGAGGAACTGCGCGCTGGGAAATATATTGAGGATATAGTTTTTCTTGGCTTTATTAGTGATGAAGAAAAGCGGACTATAATAGAAAAAGCAGAAGTGTTTCTTTTTCCGACATTCTATGAGGGCTTTGGATTGCCCATCCTAGAAGCACAGGCCTTGGGCGTGCCCGTAGTGGCCTCTAACACATCTTCTTTGCCGGAAGTAGGCGGAGAGAGCGTGAGCTATTGCGACCCATCTGAACCGATTTCCATCGCTGAGGCAATAATGTCAATCATTGGCGACGAAGCGCGAAAAAAAGACCTCATAGAAAAAGGTCTGGAAAATGTGAAAAGATTCAGTTGGGACGTATGCGCCAGTGAGATTGCTAACATTCTTCTTGAATCTGAATAGTAGGGGATTTTTTTCCTTTGTTACGTAGCTTGTTACGTAGCATGCTACGTAACAAATGGTTTTTATAACAAATCCAATTCGTGCAGTGATTTCAAAGCATCGAGAGTGACTCTTTGTTTGCCTTGTTGATAGATAGTTTTAGCGAGGATAAGTGCGTCTGCATAGTCGAGCCAGCTGTAGTCATCAAATTCCGTTTCTTTGATGTTTAAGTTTGGGATTTTTATGTCAATTGCGATGAAAAAATATTTTTTCCCTTGCATAAAAATTTTCTTGCCGGCGTCAATCACAAGATCACGCGAATTTTTGTTGTTGTCAGGAAACTCAACTTGATTTTGACCGATGAGGGAGTGTATCTTCATTGAAGTTGTAAATTTTTTTCCCAGCTCTTCACGCATTTCACGACGCGTAGCCTGTTCGATAGATTCCTTATTATCAATCCCACCTTGGGGCAACTGCCACAAATTATGTTTTTCCTTAAAAAGAAAAAGTATTTTCTTATCATTCAAAAAACACCCCACCACTCCCGGTCGGAAGCCGGAACGACGCGCTTGATCGATTTCTGCTAAGTTTGGAAAAGGCATAATAAATAAATTGCTGGTTATTTTAAAAACTCCTTATAGATTTAATATTTTAATTAATTTTTCAAATCTATACACTTTATTTCTTTTTTGCTTAGAATCAACTTCTTTTAAAATTCCCATGTCAACAAACTTTCCAATTAAGGTATACAGTGTTTGCGTATTTTTAATTTTAACATGTTTATGCAAGCTTGTAGCTGAAAAAATTGGACGCACAAAAATTGCATCTAATAAATGTGCTGAATATTGAGAATTGATCAAAACTATTTGCTCCTTGAGCTCACCATGCAATTTCAAAATTGCCCTGCCAGTGCTTTCCGCTTTTTGCGCTTGAATAGCAAGAGCATTTAAGAAAAACTTTATCCAGCTTTCCCAGTCCTGATTTTCACTTACACCTCGAAGCAGTTCGTAATAAGTTTGACGATGCTCTTCAAAAAATTCACTTAAATACAAAAATGGATGCGCCAGTAATTTTTTCTCATACAGGAATAAAGAAATTATCAAACGTCCAACTCGTCCATTGCCATCCAAGAATGGATGAATCGCTTCGAACTGATAGTGCGCGATTGCAATTTGTACAAGCTGATCTTTTTCCTCATCGGAATTCAAATATTTTTCCAAATTGGAAAATAGTGGAATAATTTCATCAGCTGTTGGCGGAATATATGAGGCCTCGGAAATTTCAGCGCCAGGCATGCCAATATACACTTGGATTTTTCGAAATTCTCCTGGTGCTTTATTTTGCCCACGACCTGATTTTAGCAAAGTTGCATGTAATCTTTTGATTAAATTTTCTGACAGTGGCAAAATATCTAAGCTTTTAATTCCTAGATCTAGCGCCTTGCGATAATTGATAATTTCATCAATATCTTGCTTTTTTGTTTCGCTTTTGTTTTTATCACTTGCCACTTCATAAGCTAAAACCTCGTCAAGAGAGGCCTCAGTTCCTTCAATTTGCGAACTCAAAACAGCCTCCTTGGTCTGTAAGGTTCGTCCTAGTAGACTTGGATTTGGCAAGGCGCTCAAAAGTGCATCCAGGCCTGCAATGGCTCGGTGCGCCTTGGTTATGTGGCCAATAAGTGGTTCATAATCAAGCTTTATCGGTAATTTTGGTGGCAAAAATGGTTTTTTACTCATATTTTGTGACTAGAATAAGAATTAGTCTTATTCTAGTGGACTAGAATAAGAACATTTCTTATTCCAATATTATCACATTCACTGGAATAAGGCAAGGGGGATGTAGCTTGGGTTCATTTATTGAAGACGGTAATTTTTGTATTTTTTATTTTTAAAAACAACTTGGTTAAAATTAATGAACACAGGTAAATTACGACAATATTCGAAACAACAATAATTACATACCCAAGCAAATTTGGCAAAGGAAACCAACCTGAGCCTGTGGTTAAATTTAAGCCTAGAGATTCAAACATTATAATTGGTAAATAAAATGGAATCATAACTAATGCTTCAATACCAAAATTAAATGTATTTAGTATAATTCCATTTAATATTAGAATTAATATAAATATTCCAAATATAATCCAAGTTGTTTTGTTTGTTGGAATGTTCATATTTTTATGAGTGAAAATTAAATTTTCGTTGTGTTTGAAACACCTAAATATTGTAATCTCCACTAAGATAAAAAAGTTATTTTGTATATCTCGTTTATATGAGAACCTCTTGTTACGTAATAGTTAAAAGTTGTATGTTATGCGAACTTTTAGTATAATACACTTATCGCTTATTTATGATGTAAATATAGCATATTCTCTATAAATTTCCAATGGAATAAAAATATATGAACAAAAAAAACATCAAAGTAGCCCTG
This sequence comes from Candidatus Moraniibacteriota bacterium, assembly GCA_038203255.1. Classification (GTDB taxonomy): domain Bacteria; phylum Patescibacteriota; class Minisyncoccia; order Moranbacterales; family UBA2206; genus CAIKZD01. The sequence continues at coordinate 8,736 of JBBREE010000021.1, forward strand.
GTGCATGATTTTTTAAATCAGTATGGCGGGGCAGAGCGCGTCCTCGAGGTGCTGGCGGAAATGTTTCCGGAGGCGCCGATTTATACTTTGCTTTATGATGAGGAAAGGATGGGCGGAAATTTTGCCAAGCGCCAAATCCACACTTCTTTTTTGCAAAAGTTTCCGCGTATTTTAAGGAGAAACGCCAAGTGGCTTTTACCACTTTTTCCGACTGCGCCCGAAGCTTTTGATCTACGGGAATTTGATTTGGTGATTTCTTCTTCCGGCGCTTGGTCCAAGGGGATTGTGACGCGCCTGAATACAATTCATATTGCCTACATCCATTCTCCGATGCGCTTTGTTTGGGACTATAACGAAAGATACATCAAAGAAGAGCGCCACGAAAGGTTGGGATTTTTTGTGCGACCGATGCTGAGTTATTTTAGGTTATGGGACAAACTGGCGGCCGATCGGCCGGATTTTCTCATTGCTAATTCAAAATACACTCAGGGGAGAATTAAAAAATATTATCGCAGGGAGAGCGAAGTAATTTATCCACCGGTGAAGCTAATAGCGGACAGTCCGCTCAAGGAGAAATCACCCCGTAGCGGACTGTCCGCTGGTGCCGGATATTTTCTAATTGTTTCAAGATTAAGTGCTTACAAAAAGATTGAGGCGACGGTGAGGGCTTTTAATCAGTCCGGTTTGCCTTTGGTAGTGGCCGGGGGTGGAAAGCAAGAAAAATATTTACGATCTATCGCGAAAGAAAATGTGAAAATTTTGGGTCAAGTTTCGGAAGAGAAACGCGAAAGTTTGTATTCTAATGCCCGAGCCTTTATTTTCCCCGGCGTAGATGATTTTGGTCTGGCTCCGGCAGAAAGTCTGGCTCACGGCGTGCCGGTTTTGGCCATTCGACGTGGCGGGGTGAAAGAAATCATAGAAGAAGGAAAGAATGGAGAATTTTTTGACACGGCAACTCCGGAAGCGATTAATGAAACTGTGCAAAAGTTCATTGGAAAAGAAGTGAGTTATGATAAGGAATATATCATGAAAAGCGTAGAAAAATTTAGTAAAGAGAGGTTTGTGAGAGAGATGGAGGAATATATTGATAGTAAAATTTCTTATGATTATCGGTCACCAAAAAATAATAAATTTCTTGGATAAAAGTTTGGAAAAGAAAATTCTTTCAGGCGCTTATCTTTTTTGTGGTGGTAAACATTTAGGGAAGTTTACTTTGGCACACGAATTTGCTAAAAAGCTCACGGCCGCGGGGACAGCAGAAATTAACCCGGATATTGTTATTGTTCGGCCGGAAATAGAAGAGAAAAAAGGCGTGATTAAGGAGAAAAATATCAAGATAGAACAAATCCGTGAAATGCAAAAAGAACTTTCAATGACTTCTCATTTCGGGAAAATGAAAGTGGCTATCATTGACGATGCGGATCGTCTCACTGTGAGTGCGCAAAATGCTCTTTTGAAAACGCTGGAAGAGCCAAATGAAAATCGCCTGATAATTCTCGTTTGTCACAATCAGGAAAAAATTCTGCCTACGATTAAATCTCGCTGTATGTTGAAAAATTTCAACGCAGTGGGCTTGGAGGAAATTAAACGTGCGCTTCCCGTCGGGGCTTTCACAGAAGAAATTGCTTTTTGGTCTTTTGGATACCCAGGATTGGCCTTGGAACTTTCGGAAAATTCGGAAAAGCTGGAAAGTATAAAAAAAACGAAGGCGCTTTTGACAAAGATGTCTGAAGATAGTTTGGCAGAGAGATTTCTTCTGGCGGAAGAGTTGAGCAAGGACACTGGAAAATTGACAGAAGAGTTGCAAGTTTGGATAATAATGCTAAGGCAAAACATTTTGTCTCCCGAGGAGTTTCTCAGGATGAATTTGGGAAAAACTTTGGAAATGATTGAAAGAATAGATGAAAGTCTACGGCTTATTCGAGAAACCAATTCCAATGTGCGCCTGGTTTTGGAAAATTTATTCTTAAAGTTCTAGCGCGTAAGGCCTAAATTTAAAAAATGATTTATAAAAATCGTAAACATCAAACTAGGGATGTAAACCCAAGAAATAAGCAACGGAAATGGTCACGCTTTCTTTTTTGGTTTGCCCTTATCATTTTCATCGGAGTGATGATTTATGTTTTATTTTTTTCTTCTTTCCTTTTTGTTACAAAAATAAATATTAGTGGAGAAAAGAATATTGGTGAAGAAGAGATTAGGTCTCAAATTGATCCTGAGATGAAGGGAAAAATTTGGAAGATAATTAATAGGAATAATCTATTTTTAGTTAACAGAAAAAAAATCGAAAAAAAAATCTCAAACAGTTTTCGCCTCGTAAGAGATGTGCATATTAAAAAGAAGTTTCCATCGGAGCTAGATGTTCAAGTGGTTGAAAGAATTCCCTCCGTCCTATTCCATGCTAGCAACGGAAAGTTTCTTTTGGATGAAAATTCAGTCGCTTATGACACGGCCGACCCGGAAGCGGATACAACTAAGGCTTACGGTTTGGTGCAGTTTAGCGAAAATGGTGGTAAGAATGTCAATTTGGGCGAAACTGTTTTTAGCGAAAAATATCAAACATATCTTTTGGGAATAGGAAGTCGAGTAGAAGATGGGACTAATATTGCGCTTGAGAAAAATTTTCAGACACCGAGCTTAGTGTCTGATGATATCCGAGCCATGACTAAGGAGGGGTGGGGGATATATTTCAACGAAAACATTGATTTGAAAAAAGAAATCGATATGCTTGGTATTGTTTTGGACAAAGAAATTCCAGAAAATCAAAGGCCTGATTTGGAATATATTGATTTACGGATTGATAATAAGGTTTATTATAAATTTAAAGACGGCACGCCGGAGGAAATTGCTCGTCTGGCGCAAACTGCGGCTGAGCAAGTAGTGGGTGAGGCCACGGTGCAACCTTCTTCAACGCCGGATACTTCTTCTAAAGATAAGAAGAAGAAATAATAATGGGGCTTACTTTTTCTTTCCGCAAGAAAAAGTAACAAAAAGAACTCTCAATCCAACTTCGCATCCGGACAAATCCTTCGCTCTCTCACTAAATTTACTAAAATTCCCTAAAAAGACCGGTGATGAGTAAATTTTTAACGTTCATTCGCTTGAATTTGTACCCGGACGCTACGCAGGGCTTGAATTAGAATGCTTAATACAGGATACTTTATACTAAATACAAAAAAGACACCTGCATTGTAGGTGTCTTTTTAGAACTAGTGTAATCATGTGGAAATCATGTGATATGCTGGCGAGGCACGGTCAGTGGTTTAAGACTATTTCGCTGCCGCCGCTTGTTCCGGCGTGACGTAATAGACAAAAATGGAAGTGCCGACTTGGGTAACTGGGGTGAGGTTTTGGATCCAGCGGTATGACATTTCGTCAGCGCGTTCGGAATCGTGAATAGAGCCCATCAGGAAGTTGGTGGAAACGGCGTACCATCCGGTTTCAATCGGTCTTTTAGAATCCCACCAATCGAGAGCTTGGTCCCCGAAATAGTAGTGAGTGTTGGCCCCGCCGAAATAGTCGATGTGAATCTGGTCAATTGGTCCTAGGCTGAAAGCTTCCGGGAAAAGAGGACTATTATTTTTCATACAACATTTTTCGCAAATGTCGGCATTTCTGGCGCAATTATTATAATCATCTACCCAAATTTTAAGACGCTTCAAATCTTGTCCCCAGTCGGCATTGGAATCAGTCGCATAGTGAAAACCATTTTTTGGTCCACCGGCTGATTGATTGAAATAGGACATATAGTTTGGATAGGCGGAGATGGTGCCGGCGGCTAAGAAAAGAAGGAGGAAAGCTAAGACGATATGCCAATTGAAGCGCGCATATTTGTCGAGGCGCTTGAGATAATGGAAAATAGTATTAGCAGTCAAAAGGTAGATGAAGGGTAGGATGGGGAAGAGATGTCGGAAACCAATGTTTAAGTTGCCGGTGATACTAATGTAGGCATAAAGAAAGACAAAAGAAAAAAGAGAAATGCTCACGATATTGTGGCGAATAGCATCTTTTAAAGTCAATCTCAATTTTTTGTCGGCTGGTTCATCGCCGGAGAATTTTTTGATTAGAATTTTGAGACCGACCCAAAAAGACAGAAGAAGAGCGGTGAGCATTAAAAGGAGATTAATGAGGGGTTCTTTGATGGCGAAAACTGTTGGGAAATAGGCATGGAAAGCGTGAGAAGAAACTTGGCCCATAAAGTACGCTCCGTTACCGCCGTCCACTCGCTTAAAGACCATCGCAATCCCTAGGATATATCCGGACAATGGACGAGTGATGATGGATTTATTCAGTCCCACCGTGACACTGTTGACCGCCCTGGCACTAGCGGACTGATCATCGTGTGGGAAATAGTTTTCAATAGTATCGGTCAATTTTTGCTCAGGCATTTTATAGATATTCATAAAATAAACCCCCCAAACCACAATCAGTGAAACACCAAAGGCCAGAACACCCTTGCCAAGATATTCGCCCAGTTTTTTAAATTTAAATTTCCAATTATTTTCTCCGTCACGATTAATCTTAGTGAAAGGATAAATGAGAAGGACTAGGCCATAAATTGGGAAAAGAGTAATGGAAGAAAATTTAACCAACTGCACTAGACCTAAGAAAATTCCACCTACAATCATATTTTTCCAGGTTGGATTTTTGACGAAGCGCAGAAAATAGTAAAAAGAAAAAGTCATAAAAGCCGCGATGCCCAAGTCAGTCGTCACGAAGTGGTTGTGCCCTAGGATATTGGGATCGAAAGCATAGAGTGCCAAGGCGAAAAGCCCGGCTTCGATGCCAGCTAACTCACAGCCCCATTTAAAAAGGAAAAGACCAAAGAGGATAGCCAGAAGGACGAAAGGCAAGCGAGAGAGAAAGATAGCGAGGTCGGCGTTGTTGCCTTCCTGCCAGAGCAGGTCATGTCCAGCGTCCCATTGGCCATTGATGTCGGTGGTCCAGAAAGGCTTGGTCGTGTCGAATTTAAGGTGCAGGGGTAAAAGCATTAGACCCGCAAAATCTTTCAAAAGGGGCGGATGTTCCGGATTAAGACGCAAGTCATGTTCGGTTACATAGGAATAGCCGGCCGGAATGTGGGCGTCCTCATCAAAAATAAGGCTGTCGTTCCACGCCCCAAGGGTTGAGACGATTGCCACAAAAAGCAACATCCCCGTTACGATCCATTTATAATTCCTTTCCAAAAACCTCCTCATAAAATTTTAGTGTCATTATGACAGATTATTTAATAAAAATTTGTATAAAATTATTCAAACTGTCACTATAGAGGACTCCATAGAGTCCTCTATAGAGGCCTCTATTTTAAAACATAAAAACTCAGCCCGGCACTGTCGGTCTTTTCTTCCAGTTGCATTTCTGGAAATCTCGCTTGGATATTTTTTTCAATTTCTTCTTTTTGATAATCGGTGAAAATAACAGTGAAATTTTCGGCATCATTTGAAATGACCGTTTCTAGTTCTGCCGGATGCAGATCTTTGAAATTTTGGTTTTTGAAGTTGAAAAGACGCAAAGGGACACGCGCCATATTGTCCGCGACAAAAAAAACTTTCTCATCGCTGGGTAATGTTTGGATATAACTTTCGGCGTCAGCCAGATTTTTGTCAAAAGCTTGAGCGGCTTTGGGCTCATGCGCCCAAAAGACAAAATATTTAATAGGGTTAAAGAGGCCAATAGAAATCAGCATTAAAAACATTAATCCGGCTACGACTTTTTTGTAGATGTAATTCTTGTCCTTAGCTTGGGATATGAAATAGTTGAAAGTAAGCGCGGCGAAAAGAAAAACAAACGGCATGGTGCCGATTGAGCGAAGAGCATGTGGATTGCCTTCAGCTCCCATCACTTCGGGGAGAAGCATAATGAAAAAACCGGAAAGGAGGAACGTATAAACCTCTAATTTTTCATCACGAATTTTTTTGGCAAAACGCAGGTAGAGCAGATGAAAAAACTTTATAATACTGTAGATTAATCCAAAAAGAAAAGCGATGCCGGTCAAAGGATCCAAAATGGCATAGGGTGGAAAGTTTTGGCGCCAATTTTGATCTCCCCAAAAATTGTATTTGGCCAAAGACAATCCTAATGTTCTGCCAATAGTGGGAAGGAGATGGCCTTGATTAACCGCTGGATTTAGGATGGAAATTTCAGAAGTGCGTGATTGCCAATATTCCGGATGAGAAACAAAAAAAGTGTAAAGCATAGGAGAAGCACTGATGAAAGCAAAGAAAACAAAAACTACGATGGAAAGCCAATAATTTTTGAAAAATTTTTCTCGCGAAAGCACAAGGGCAAAAAGCATTACGACCAAGATGAGCGGAGCGATGCGAAAAGCGATGTAAGTGTGAAGTCCGAGGCCGAAAAAAAGTCCGCCGATAGCAAAGTCGTACCATTTTCTTGTTCTCATACCGCGGAAAAGAAAATAGAAAGAAAAACTCAGAAGAGCCGGCACCATAATGGCACGGAAACCTATGCGAGAAAAGTTAATAGACCAAAAAGAAACCGCCACGAGAAAGGCGCTGATGAGACCTACCCGACGACTTTTGAAAAGCTCGGCGCCGAGCAAATAGAATCCCCAGATAGCTAAGGACCCAAAAATGATAGAAGGTAGTTTTAAAGTTAAGTCTGAAATACCAAATAATTTAAATCCAACCGCCATAATATTTATAAACAAACCTTCTCGGCCGTTATTGGCCGGATAAAACCATTGGAAATGTCCGGTGGACGCGGCTTCGGCTGCGTCAATCCCATTAACCGCTTCATCCGGATAGACTCCCGGAGGTGCACTTTCGATATGATAGACGCGCAGAAAAATTCCCAAGATGATGATGGCGGCGAGAAGGAGATAGCTTTTTGTTTTTGTCGGCATATGTTTTTCAGATTGAATTATTTTTTACTAGTCTAATTATATCATAATTTTTGTATAAATACATTCAGCCTAAAACAAAAAACTTATCCACACATTTTTTCGTTGTGACGAAAATGGTTTTTTGTTGTATAATGTAAAGGTAAGAAAACTTTTTGAAATAAATGGGAGAAGGAGAGAAACATTCAAAGAATGAACAAGGCGTTGAAACAGATAACGCTGAACTAACTTCTGTTGTGGCTGATTTTTTGGCGAAATTTAGGGATGCCTATATCTCGTCCAGGAATGCGTCTGATCCAGAGACAAGCAAGTATCAACTTGAAAAGTGGGAAAAAGAGAGTGTGAGTCAATTGGAAAAGCGCGGGTTGACCAGTAAAGACGAGCAGGAGTTTTTCCTATTAAATCATTTTGCAAAAAAAACTGGTCCAATGGGGGAGCTTGCCAAGAAAGAAAGAGCAACTGTAATTAACAGCAAAGTAGAATCTGTTATTGATAAGGATCTGTACCATAAAGAAACTGGAGAAAAAATCCGTATCCTTGGTTGGAATGTGGATGATTTGGAAATTAATCGTTATAAGGAAGATGGTTCATTTGAAAAGGATAAAAGAAATAGGCTTGTAAAGAGTATGGAAAAATTAGGAGAATTTCTGGCTGATTATGCGGAAGAAAAACCTCGGGCGGATGATGACAAAAAGAAGAAAAATAATTCTCTTGATATTAAAGACAATAGTAAGGAAAAAAAATATAGCTGGAAAGAAATGGAAATGGAAGGGATGACTCCGGCCCAGATGTTGGCTTTGCATCTCATGACTAAAATAGAAAAATTTGAAGATCTTAATGCTAAAAAAGGAGAAGATAAAGAAGTCTTTAGGAAAAAAGCCCAGGAACTTTTTAAAGAATTTGCAGTGCATGGCACTTTAGTTCCTGATAAGAAAAATGGTGGGATGAAGATTGATGACACAAGATCTGATTTGGACGGAGAAAGTTTTTTCGAGATATGGAAGCAAGCTGGTTTTGATGTGAGCGACCGTCAATATATATCCCATAGTAAAAACAGAGAGGGAGGTATCACGGGAGACACTTCCGGAAATTATGGAGCTTTCGCTCTCGACAATGGAAAAAGTTACATATTAGATCACCATGAGAATCATGATCAAAAAGATAAGGATAGAAGCAGGGGCAGTTCAGCCAAAAGGATGAAAGAAGCGGTAGATTTTTTGATTAAACAAGGCTTCCTTAAAGAAGGCGAAACATTAAGAGACACTTCTGCCACTAAACTTGCCTATTTAACTCTACTTAAGGCAGAGTTGATTGAAAGGGATGAGGTTTTAGAAAGATTTGTCGAATTAGTGACGGATGAAGACAATGTAAGATATTCTCCCGAAGAGATTAAGGAGTTGTTTGGGTCGGAGGATAAAAAATTCTCGCGCACCCTAATTGGACTTTCTAAATTTTTGACTCCTGAACAAATACTGGAAATTCTTAAAGAAAATAAAGACTACAAAAACTGCAAGGAAGAATTGCCCGAGGAAATTCTAAAAAAGATTAAAGGGAAAGATTCTCGAGGAAAAGAAAAAACATTAGAGAAGTTCAGTGGTGAAATGAAAAAGAGCTTGAGTGAAGCGGAGGAGACGATTAAAAAAATGACTGAGGCCGGATTTGAGCTTGATTCAGGAGAAGAGAATTTCGGCAAAGTGCTGATTGATACCGGAGAGTTGTTGTTTTTGGGTGATGGAACAAAAAATGGGTATGCCAATAAACTTTCAAACAGCGAAAAATTTTTATCAGCTATGGCAGCCGGATTTGATACTTTGATTGTGCATATCCCAGAGCAAGATAGATTTCAAGTTTTTTCGGAAAAATATTTGGGTGATTTCGAACTTCCTCAAGGATTTAATGTGAGAGGAAATTTTTGGAATAAGCCAGGTGCATATGATGGAAAACTTGAAGTGAAATTGGAAGACATTTTGTCCCAGCTGTGCGATCAGAAAATTGAAATAGAAGGCAAATTGAAAGAAGCGATAGAAGAAGAAACTACATCTCGGAAAAAAATGCTTGAGGAGATGGAAAAAGGTAAAATAGCGAAGGAAAGTCTTTCGAAAAAACTGGAAAATCTTGATTTGACCAAATTTAACAAGAAAGATTATGGAGAAGAACTTTCTGAGGAAGCGAATATTTTGCAAAAACAAGCAATAGAGCTCATTTCAAGTAGAGTGACGGAAAAGGAAACCGGAAGATCAAAAAGATTTAAAGGCTGGGAACAAAAGGAGAAGGCGCTGAGAGGTATGGAGGGGAGTATCGATAAATTTCTTATAAAAGCAGAAAAAAAGAAAGATGAATGGGGCGTCAAAGAGCCGGGAGAAAAAATAGAATTGTCGAAAAATGAAAACGCTTATGTCGAGAAGGTATATGTAAGGTTTGCTCAAGATTATATGGAAGAATTGAAAGAATATTGCGAGGGTAATTTTTCCGCAGGGAATGGATATAGCGAGACACACAAAGATGTTATAATGAAAGAAGAAATAGAAAGATTTTGGAATCATGAAATTTTGGCAGAGATGATAGATGACGGAAAAATTAAGCAAGAGAAAATCCCGCTGGCTATTGAGAAAGTTAAAGAATATTTAAATAAAAAATAAAAAAGATGGCTAATTTTGCGGATGGATTTAAAGCGACAAGGTCGATGGACATGAAGAAAAAACTTCTTGATGAAGTGGCTGTTGAGCTTGGGGAAAAAACGCCGGATGATATAAAAGCTGCAGAGTTAGTTAAACAAATAAGAATAGACAACGAGGAGGAAATGGCAGAAAATATTCCCGGAGACAAGGAGCTTGCCATAGAAAATACCTCAGCTAGAAAAGTGAATAAAACTACTTTTGATAATTACCCAGGGGATATAGAAATTACCGAGGAGGAGAGGAAGGAACATTTGACCGGGGAAAGAAAGATTAAGAATAAGGAGGAGAAAAGTGAAATAAAGCCAGAGACGGAAGAGCAGAAAGAATTAAGAGAGTTGCAAAAAGTGCTTTCACGTACTCGGACGGACTATATTAAAAAAGATTATGAAGTAACAAATGTTTTTTCCAGAATAAAGAAAATATTTGGTGGACATCTTCGGTCTATGCCCAGTAGCTTGCAAGAAACACATGATCAATACAACGGTTACAAAATTGCCCTAACTGAAATGATGGACTATGAGACTACTCAACTTAGGGAGAAAAATTTGCCGCCGGAAGAATTGAAGGTGGAAATGGAAAGGTTGACTAAATATTTCAACCAGGACGAAAAAGTTAATCTATTTCAGGCGCGAACTGATGCTCGGGCAGAAGTATGGGAGAAAAAATATGGTAAAGCGCCGGGTTGGATAGCCGAAAAAAGCGGAAAGCTTATTAATGGATATAGAAGCTTGAATTGGAAAACTAAAATGGCACTTGGAGCGGGCGCAGTGCTTTCCGGAGCAGGGCTTTTAATTGCTGGACAGAGAGTGTTAGGCGGAGCAGCTACTGGTACCGGTCTTACTGCCGGATTGGAAGCGCGATATAGGAGAAAAGAAGAAAAACGTATGGAGGGAGATAGAGGGAATCTTATGGAAGAAATGGAAGCGGATCCTGATTTGGAAAAGAAATACCAAACTTTGATGGAATTTATGCAAAAAGAGATAGACGGTTCCGATAAAAGTTTACAAAATGAAAAAACTAAAACTAGGAAGAGAAAACTTATCGGAGCAACTGCTGGGATTCTTATTGGTA
>JBBREE010000022.1:0-17655 GCA_038203255.1 Candidatus Moraniibacteriota bacterium
TGATTGCCATTATCGGCATTTTAGCTTCTATTGTTTTGGTTAGTTTAAATTCAGCCAGGCAAAAAGCCAAGGTGGCTGCATGGAAGTCATCTGTGGGAAGTACTTTATCCACAGCAACAGTGTGCTGTGCGGAAGATCAATCTTTGAGTAATGTGGCAGGAAATGCTATTTGTAACGGAGAGCCTACTTGGCCACCAGCCACTGTTTTTGGTTCCATTAACATAGATATTGATTGTGCCGTTGGCTCTACTGGTTTTCAATACAGCATTACCGGAACAGATTCGGCTGTGACGGACAGTTGTCAGGCAGCAGTTTGTGATTTGACTGGTTGTCAATTTGCACCAGTGGATGCAAACCATACCTGTTAGTTTTTTAACGGATAAATTCTCATGAGTATAAAAAGTAAGCACGGTATTTTGGCGTTTTTTTTGTCTAGTGATGGCTCTGGCCACGCTTTTTATTACAGTGAGACTGGAAACGGTAAGTGAGATAAAATCAACCGAATTGGGCTACCCCGTGTCTTTTTTGCAGCAAGATTTTTCCGCTAAATATGGAAATAATTATTTTTTCCCAACCTGGGAAGAATTTTCTTTTAGTAAAAAATATTCTGTTGTTGGTTTTTCCGCGCCCGGGTTGGCGGTAGACTTTATAGTAGCTTTAATCGTATGTGAAATTTTATTTTATCTTCTGGAAGCAGTTGATTTTGCTTTGCGGAAAGAAAGGGGATAAAAAATAAAAAGTATTTGAAACAATTTGGAGTAAAGATTTTATTTTTTTAATTTTTGTGTTATAATTAAGCTAGTTAGAATTTTCAAATAAATATTTTTATGATGCTGATTATTTTTTTACTATTAGGTCTGGCAATTGGAAGTTTTTTAAATGTTTTGGTCTATCGCTTGAGATTTGCGGAAGAGTTTCTTTGGGACCGTTCGAAATGTCCACATTGTCAGCATATGATTCGCTGGTATGACAATGTGCCGCTTTTAAGTTTCATCCTTCTGAAATTCCGCTGTCGAGATTGCAAAGAAAAAATTTCATTTCAATATCCGCTGGTAGAAATTTTCACCGGAATTATTTTCGCTCTCATTGGATATTTCTTTTTCAATTTGGAAAACACAGCCACTTGGCTCACAACTTTCTATTATCTTTTGATTTCCGGCGCCCTTATCGCTATTTTAGTTTACGATTGGCTGTATATGGAAATTCCCGGGGAAGTGCTTTGGGTGGCGATTAGTATTGCGATTGCATACAATCTTCAAGCTGATTGGGCAAGTTTTGGTAACATTTCATCCTTGGGAGGCGCGGGGATTTTGGGGGTGAGGACTTATGCCGGAGCGCTGGCGGCCTTTGGTGCTTTCCTCTTTTTCTTTCTTTTGAGTACATTGTCACGCGAAAAATGGATGGGAATGGGAGACAGTTATCTGGTTATTTTGTTGGGCCTTTTTGTCGGTTTCCCTGAAATTCTCTTGGCACTTTTTTTAGCCTTCTTCCTTGGTTCAATTTATGGTATAATTATGATAGTCATAGGCAAGAAAAAAATGAAAAGCCAATTGCCCTTTGCTCCTTTTCTAGTTATGGGCACGTTCGTCACTTTATTTTTCTTTGAGCAAATTATGACTTGGTATTTGGGACTTTTCCTGTAGTCTAAACCGACAAAAATGAAAAATATAAAAAACAAAAAAACACAAAAGAATAACAATCACATAGTTGAAAAAAGTAATATTAAGGGCTTTACTCTTTTAGAGCTGATGATTGTGATGGCTATTATTTCCATTATGGTGGCAGTTAGCATCGTGTCTATGACTGCTTCGAAAAACACAATGTCTTTGCGAACGTCACAAGATGAGGTATCGTCGGCTATAAAATTGGCGCAGAGTTATGCTTTACAAGGTCGGATTCCTAATGTCGCAGATATGGTGTGCGGTTATGGTTTTAGGTTTACGACGACTACTCATTATCAAATTTTCTATTATACCAAAGGAGCCACTTGTGAACCGACTGATACTTCTAAATACAAAATTGTGGAAGAGCAGGATTTGAAAAATAATGTAAGCTTGACATCTCCGGCTCCGGGCAGTAATAGCAGAATATCTTTTGATATTCCTAATGGAAATGCTTCATATGTAAGCGGAACGTTGGAACTTAAGATTAATGGAGCAGGGTTAGCTAAAACAATTACAATTAATGGAGCAGGACTTTTGACGGAAAATTAAAAAAAAGGAATGAAAAAAAAAGCAAAAAAATACGTAGGTTTTTCTCTGATAGAAGGCGCGGTGGCCACCTTTATTGTGATGGTGGGTATGCTTGCAGTAGTTCAATTAATGACAGCATCTCTTAGGTCTTCATTTAACTCTCGTGAGCAGCAGATTGCTGTGATGTTGTCGCAAGAAGGATCTGAATTGGTCAAAAATGTTAGGGAGAATAATTGGGCGCAAGCGCAAGGAAGTTTTAGTAATTTTCCTAGCGCTGGTGATTATCGGATCGATGCTGCATCGGGAACCATTAGTAACTCAAGTAGTAAGAGGCTCTATCTGGATAATGGTAATTTTATGTACACCCATACTTCAGCAGGCAGTACGGCAACTAAATTTCAAAGAAAAATTACCTTGAGTTTTCCTGGCGCAACAGCGGTGGTCACGAGTGAGGTGATTTGGAATAGGTCAAATGATGATTTCCCGTCTCTTACAAATTGCACCACCTTAAACCAATGCGTCTATACCACGTCAACTTTGAGTAAATGGGGAGAATAATTGAAAAAATAAAGACAAGCTTTTATAGGATAAAAAATATGGAGAATAAAAAAATAAGATTAAGAAGAAATGGATTTTCATTGGTGGAGATGATAATTTCTATTTTTGTTTTCTCTCTCATTTCTTTAGTATCGGTGTCTATTTTTGCCAACGTAGTGAAGGTACAAAAAAATACTCGGGACGTTCAAAAAGATCTAGAAACTAGTCGCACAGCTATCGATCAGGTGGCCAAAAATATGCGCTTGAGTTCCGGGTTGCGCACTGCAAACAACAATCCTTCCGACTCGGAAATTTATATGTATAATACTACGCAAAACAAATGCTTTGATTATAAGTTTACGTCAGGTCAATTGATTGTTGGTAGAGCTAACCCCTCTCTTGATGTTGCCAATAACCCACACTGTTCACCATCAGATGTTAATTATAATCTAGAAACATTCCCGATAACCGAAGGGAATATTACGAACGGAAAATTTTTTGTGACTAAAACAGATGCTAGCTCTACTCCCAAGGCAATTGGCAGAGCCACAGTGGTTTTGACTGTGGATAAGGAACATATTCAGACCTCAGTGTCATTTTTAGACTATGCTGGGATAGTGCAATAGACTTGAAAAAGAAAAAAGGATTAAATCTTATTTTTAAGAGAAAATGAAAAATAATAAAAAACTAAAAGCTTCGGTCTTGATTGTGTCCATGCTGATTTTAGCGGTTATTTTAATTGCGGCTTTAAATCTCTCGTTGATTGCAATTAGAGAAGAAAAGGCTTCAGTGGGCGCCTCCCAATCTAATCAGGCCTTTCAGGCGGCGAGTACCGGCGTTGAAGTGGTGATGGAAGATATTATTCATGGTGGTCACACACTGGCAAAAGACCTGAATAATTGCAAGTCGAGCAGTGGGCTTATTGAATCGGGTGCATATACTGTTCAGCTTAAGGATATAATGGGAGTTAGTTTTAAGTGCCATGTCGGTAGCATTGATATTCATTCTATAGCTAAGATAAAATCGGTTGGGACGGCTATGGGACAATCGCGAGCCATTGAAGCGTCAGTATCATTTCCTTAAGTCGAGAAAAAAATATTTGTTTTTAAAATTAGCATAAAAGGCGCTTTGGCGCTTTTTGTGGTATAATGGCTTTATATGGATAAAAATGTAATCAAAAATAGGATACAAAAACTGAGAAAAGAGATTGACCGACACAGGCATCTTTATCATGTTCTTGATGTGCCGGAAATTTCTGATGAGGTGTATGATTCTTTGCTGGAAGAGTTGCGGAAATTAGAGGAAAAATTTCCGGAGTTTTTTTCCGCTACCAGTCCGACCCAACGCATTGGAGACCGTCCACTGGAAAAATTCGAAAAGGTTCGCCATCAGGTAAGGCAGTGGTCTTTTGATGATATTTTTTCTTTTGCAGAATTGGAAAAATGGGAAGAAAAAGTTTTAAGGATGGTGGAAAAACAAAGCTCGGCTTTGAATTTAAAAAAGCCAATCTTTGAAAATTTGGAGTATATTTGTGAATTGAAAATTGACGGACTAAAAATTATTTTAACCTACGAGAAGGGGAAATTTATGCGCGGTGCCACGCGAGGAGACGGCGCAATTGGGGAGGACGTGACGAGTAATATTAAAACCATTGGGAGCGTTCCACTGGAGTTGGAAAAACCACTTGATTTAATTGTAGTGGGCGAATGTTGGTTGAGTAAATCTGAATTGACACGTATCAATGAAGAACGTCGAAAAAAAGGTGAAGCACTCTTTGCTAATTCGCGTAACGCTGCGGCCGGCGCGGTGCGACAACTTAATCCGCGAGTAGCAGCCAGCCGAAGACTGGACAGTTTTATTTACGATATAGATTATTTTAAAGCAGGAAATTTGGCTTCACAAAAACTGCCTGAAACACAAAAAAAAGAATTACAACTTTTGGGGGATTTGGGTTTTAAGGTCAATCCACATTATAAATTATGTCGAAATGTGAGGGAAATTGAAGAATTTTATCAAAGCTGGACAGACAAAAGAAATAAGCAAAATTATGAAATTGATGGTATTGTTATTAAAGTTAATGCCACGCTGATTCAAGAGGCTTTGGGGTACACCGGAAAATCTCCACGCTGGGGAGTGGCGTATAAATTTCCAGCGGCCCAAGTGGCAACGGTAGTGGAAGACATCAAGGTTCAAGTAGGACGCACTGGGGCGTTGACGCCAGTAGCTCATTTGCGTCCAGTCTTAGTAGCCGGTTCAACAGTGAGTCGTGCCACTCTTCACAATGAGGATGAAATTAAACGCTTGGACGTGAAAATAGGAGACACGGTCGTTTTGCATAAAGCTGGGGATGTTATTCCGGAAATTATAGAGGTCATTGAAAATTTGCGAACAGGCAAAGAAAAAGTTTTTAAAATGCCTAGAATTTGTCCCATTTGTGGTAGCCCTGCGGAGCGCAGGAGTGGGGAAGCGGCGACTTATTGCACAAACCAGAAATGTTTCGCGGTGGAAAATGAAAAAATAATTCATTTTGTTTCTAAAAAAGGTTTTAATATTGACGGGATGGGAGAACGCATCGTGGAGCAATTAATGAACGAAGGCTTGGTAACGAATATGGCGGAGATTTTCGAACTTGAGGTAGGTGATTTGGAACCGCTAGAACGCTTCGCAGAAAAATCAACCAAAAATTTAATTAAATCAATTTCCGAAAGTAAAAAGATATCTTTAGAAAAGTTTTTATACGCTTTAGGCATTAGATTTGTCGGGGAAGAAACGGCCGTTCTTATTGCTAAAGAGTCGGGGGGTTTAGGGAAATTGGGGGATTTAGGGTGTTTAGGGAGCGAGCTGAAGGAAATTTCGGAAGAGCAATGGAGAGAGATAAAAGGCATTGGAGAAAAATCGGCCGAGAGTCTAGTGAAGTGGTTTAATGATAAAGAGAATATTAACTTGCTTGAAAAAATGCACCGAGCTGGAGTGGAAATAGCCCTACCAGGCACTGCAGACCAAACATCAAGTACTGATTTGGCTGGCAAGACTTTTGTGTTGACCGGAGAGCTTAAAAACTTTACAAGAGACGCAGCAAAGGATATGATAAGAAAAGCAGGAGGAGCAGTATCTTCCTCTGTCAGTCGAAAAACCGATTACGTTTTGGCCGGTGAAAACCCCGGTTCTAAATATGAAAAAGCTAAGGCATTGGGGGTGAAGATATTGAATGAGGAGGAATTTTTGGGGATGTTGGGGTGATTGGGGATGTTGGGGTTATTAGGTTTATTTTTATATATATGATTTCTAAAGACGAAGTAAAACATATTGCTGAGTTGGCGCGAGTGGGCCTTAGCGAAAAAGATATCGAGAAGTTTTCTAAAGACTTATCGAGTATTTTAGATTTTGTTGAACAGCTCAAAGAAGTGGATGTTTCCGAAGTGGCTCCGACTGAGCACATTACCGGACTGAAAAATCGAATGAGAGATGATTTAGTGAATGAGTTTGGAAATGAAAAAGAAATTGTAAAACTATTCCCCGAAGAGCGAAACGGATATGATAAGGTGAAGAGCGTGCTGTAATTTTCAGTTTGAAATTTGAAATTTTCAATGAATTTAAAATTTCAAATTAAAAATTTAATAAAAATTGAAAACTTTAAAATTTTCCAAAGATGATTAGAGAATTACATGAAAAATTAATAAGAAGAGAGATTACTTCAGAAAAATTGACTCTGGATTATTTTGACGCTATCGAAAAAAAAGATCCGGAAATCTTTGCTTATCTTTCACTCACGAAAGAGTTGGCTTTGGAGCAAGCTAGGCGAGTGGATGAAAAAATTGCGCGTGGTGAAGAGATCGGACTACTTGAGGGCGTTCCGGGTGCTATCAAAGATGTTATTTGCATAGAAGGAACTAGAACGACCGCCGGCTCAAAAATGTTGGATAATTATCTGGCACCATATGATGCCACTGTCATTACTAAACTTAAAGAGGTAGGGGCAGTGATGCTCGGCAAGACTAATTGTGATGAATTTGCGATGGGTTCTTCTACGGAAAATAGCGCTTATGGTACGACTAAAAATCCGCATGACACCAGTCGTGTTCCAGGGGGTACTTCTGGTGGTTCAGCTGCGGCGATTGCTAATAATACTGCTGCTTGGGCGCTTGGAAGTGATACAGGAGGCTCCTGCAGGCAACCTGCGTCTCTTTGTGGCGTGGTAGGCTTTAAACCGACTTATGGGCGGGTGTCTCGTTATGGCCTCATAGCGGCTGCCTCAAGCTTTGACCAAATCGGGACGCTGACGCATAGCGCGGAAGACGCCGCAATTTTGCTTTCCGCTATCGCCGGACGAGATAAGATGGATGCGACTTCCGGGGATAGTTTCGACAAAAAATTTGAAGAATATTTAACGGGAGAAGTAAAGGGTATGAGAATCGGAATAGTGTCCGAATATTTTAAAAAGTTAGCTCCGGAAGTGAAGAAGTTGATGGAAGCGGTGGTAGAAAAATATAAAAAACTTGGGGCGGAAATGGTGGAAATTGAAATGCCTTATAATAAATATGCGCTTCCGGCCTATTACATCATCCAGCCTTCCGAAGTCAGCTCTAATTTGGCCAGGTTTGACGGGATAAGATATGGCATGCGAACAAACGATGGTGAAGATTCGGAGCTGGGGGATTTGGGGAGTTTGGGGGATAACAATAAGACACTTTTGGAAACATATTTAGACACCCGGGAATATAATTTGGGAGCGGAAGCCAAAAGGCGGATTATGCTCGGCACTTATGCTCTCTCTTCGGGATATTATGAAGCTTATTATATCCGGGCGCAAAAAGTTAGAACACTCATTAAAAAAGACTACGAAAGAATCTTTAAAGAAGTTGATATTATCCTTACCCCAACCACCACTTCCCCAGCTTTTAAAATTGGAGAAAAAATAGACGATCCACTCCAAATGTATCTGGAAGATATTTTCACAGTAACGGCTAATATCACCGGCGTGCCAGCCATTTCTATTCCGGCGGGAAAAGTTACCGTTGATGGGAAAGAATTGCCGATTGGTTTTCAGTTGATGAGTAAATGGTTCGATGAAGAAAATCTGCTTCGAACAGCCGATGCTTTTGAGGTTAGTCAGGTGTAAAATTATTTGAAAAAAATATGAACAATCCGGATTATATCTTTGCTGCATTGTTGGCAATCTATCACTCCACTTTTTTTTCGGTGGTAGAATTTTTAATGGGCATCTATTCTATGGTTCTTTTGGTTGATATAGTTTTATTAATTGCGCAAAGAGGATTGAGCGGAGATTTAAGGGAAACATTATATGGCGTGGATATGCCGGAAGAATTAATGAATAAAAAGAGTAAATTGCGCAAAAAATGGGACAAGGTTTCTTCAGGGATAAGAAGTGAAAATGAGTCCGAGTGGAAGGTAGCAATTATCGAGGCGGATAATATCATTGATAATCTAATTTTGCGTATGGGGTATAAGGGGGAAAATATGGGGGAGCGATTAGCAGGTATTAATCCTGGTCAAATCGATAATATCGAAGAATTGCGCCTAGCACATGAGACGCGCAATAGGATTATTCATGAAGAAGATTTTAAATTAGACAGAAAACAAGCGGATGAAATTTTTGGATATTATGAAAATTTCTTGAGATATTTTGAGGTGTTGGAATGAAAATAAAAAAAAGCTAAACAAAAAATTCCCATGATTGGGAATTTTATTTTTGGCGGGGACGGCCGGACTCGAACCGGTGACCTACTGCGTGACAGGCAGTCGCTCTAACCAACTGAGCTACGCCCCCAAATTAAAATTTTATTTTCGTACCAGGGGAGAGATTTGAACCCTCGACCTCAGCGTTATGAGTGCTGTGCTCTAACCAACTGAGCTACCCTGGCATCTCAGTATTTAGTATAAAGTATAAAGTATTTGGTATAAAAATACCAAATACAAAATACAAAACACTAGATATCAATTTTTGTTGCGGGGGCCGGATTCGAACCGGCGACCTGGTGGTTATGAGCCACCCGAGCTACCAGACTGCTCTACCCCGCTATGTAAAATAAAAACAATAGCTGAAAAGAAAACAGCTAGTTCATATTCTATTGGAAAAGAGACTTATTGTCAACCATCTATTTTTTTTGTCTATTTTTATTTTCATATTACTCTTGCAAAACTAGGTTAAAAATGATATAATTATTGAGTAGGGAATTGCGCCTTATTTTAATCAGGCTTATTTAAAGTTTCATATGACACTTAGAGCCTATATTTGGGGAATGCGCCTGGTTACCCTATTCTCTTTTTTAACTCTTGGCGCTATCATAATTTATATCGATCCTCGAAACTCTACTTGGATTGGGATGAGCCTTTTCTATTTGGCCGCTTTTTTTTCAGTGGGTGGAATGTTCAATTTGATGTTGCTATTTCTTCGTCGAAAACTTTTGGGGGAAGAGCTGGCAGCGGATAGTGTGGGGTTGAGTTTCCGACAAGGAATTCTTCTTACAATTATAGTTTTAGGGATTTTATTTCTACAGAGCCTCCGGATGCTGGTTTGGTGGGACGCCCTATTGGTTGTGGCGGGAGTATTTATCATCGAGTTGTTTTTTTTAAGCAGAGAATAATAAAACAATAATTCTATTTAATTTTATGGCTAAGGAAAAAATCAAAAAAGAAAGTGACGAAGAATATGGCGCTAAGTCTATTCAGGTTTTAGAGGGTCTTGAACCAGTCAGAAAAAGGCCAGGTATGTATATCGGAGGCACTTCAACGGAAGGGTTGCATCATTTAGTTTGGGAGGTGGTTAACAACAACGTGGACGAAGCCATGGCTGGGCATTGTAAAAATATTATTGTTAAACTTTTGCCGGACAATGTCGTAGACATTGAGGATGATGGGCGTGGTATTCCAGTGGAGAAACATCCTCAGACTAAAAAATCCACCCTGGAAACTGTGATGACAGTTCTGCATGCCGGGGGAAAATTTGGTGGCAATGGGTATAAGATTTCCGGTGGACTCCATGGAGTGGGTGTTTCTGTGGTGAATGCTTTATCCGAGTGGGTAAGGGCGGATATTAAACGTGACGGGAAAATATATTCCATGGAATTTGAGAGAGGTAAACCGAAAACTAAAGATCCAATAGTAATTGGGAAATCATCCAGCACTGGAACTCGAATTGTTTTTAAAGCTGACTCACAAATTTTCCCGGAGATAGAATATAATTGGGAAAAAATTCTAGCCTATCTTCGTCAACAGTCATATCTGACCAAGGGACTGAGTGTGAAAATTTATGACGAAAGGGAAGTAGGTAAGGAAAAGGCGTATGGATTTCTTTTTGATGGTGGAGTAGTTTCTTATGTGAAATTTTTGAATCGTGGAAAAGAAATTAAAAATGAAATGCCATTTTATGTAGAGAAAGAAGTAGGGGAGAATTTGGTGGAAGTGGCTGTGCAATATACGGATGGTTACAAGGAGCATGTTTTTTCTTTTGCGAATAATATTTTCACGCCAGAAGGCGGAATGCATGAAGCCGGTTTCCGCGCGGCGCTGACCCGGGTCATTAATGCTTATGCTAAAAAAAGTAATCAGCTCAAAGAAAAAGATGGAAGCTTTACGGCGGAAGATTTACAAGAAGGGTTGACAGCTGTAATTAGTGTGAAATTGAGAAACCCGCAATTTGAAGGACAGACCAAGGCAAAATTGGGAAACGGAGAAATGAGAGGAATAGTTTCGAGTGTTGTTTCCGAAGCTTTAGCGGAATATTTGGAAGCGCATCCGAATAATGCTAAAGCCATTATTTCAAAAGTTTTAATTACAGCTAAAGCGAGGCTCGCTGCCCGTGCTGCTAAAGACGCGGTGATGCGTAAAGGCGCTTTGGAAGGAATGACCCTGCCCGGAAAACTGGCGGATTGTTCTTCGCGGGACGCTTCACTTTCTGAGGTTTACATTGTGGAGGGAGATTCGGCTGGCGGATCGGCTAAGCAAGGTCGGGACAGACGCTTCCAGGCGATTTTGCCACTGCGAGGAAAATTGGTAAATGTTGAGAAAACTACTCTCGACAAGGTGGTGAAATCTGACACCTTAAAACCAATTATCATCGCACTGGGCGCCGGCATCGGAGATAGTTTTGATGCGTCAAAGGTTCGGTATCATAAAGTGATTATTATGGCGGATGCCGACGTGGACGGATCACATATCCGAACATTGCTTTTGACTTTTTTCTATCGTTATTTTGAAGAATTAATCAGAAATGGAAATATCTATATTGCTCAACCGCCTCTTTACAGAATTCAGAAAGGGAGAGATGTGCGCTACGTTTATACCGAAGAGCAAAAAAATCAGGTGGTGGCTGAGATTCAAGCTGCTGCACTGAAGAGTGGCAAGGGCTCTACTAAGGAAAAAGTTATTATGGAAACGGATACCGAGGAGGAGAGCGGTAATGAAGGCGAAGACCCATCCTCCGCTGAAGCTACGGAGGGCGAGGAAAAGATTGCCGGCATCAACCTGCAACGTTACAAAGGTTTGGGAGAAATGAACCCGGGACAACTTTGGGATACCACTATGAACCCAGAGACCCGCATGATGCTCCAGGTGACCATAGGCGACGCGGAAGCGGCGGATAAGATGTTTGATGTTTTGATGGGGAGCGAGGTGGAACCCAGGCGCCATTTCATTCAAGCTCATGCTAAAAACGTGAAGAATCTGGACGTATAAGAAATAAGGAAATCTAGAAAAAAGCAGATCTTATTGGTCTGTTTTTTTATTTTATATAAGCCAATATTTGATAACAAATATGGCTAAAAAGACAGCTGGAAAGCTTAAAAATAAGCGCAAAAAAAGATATCCCAACCAATTTTTTTGATAAAGCTAGCTTCATAAATTCTCCTAACCGAAGAGGGGCTTTTTCTGAAAAAGATGACTTAATTTTTTTTTGAGTAGGTTACTTTTTTAGTTGGAGAATTTTCGATTTTTTTTGGTCGAATTTTTGATTTTAAAACCTTTTTTTTTGGTTTATTTTTGCCTGTGGATAACTCGGGATTTTTTGTTGTCGTTGTGTCAAAAAAATGTTATAATTTCAGTATAAATTCGGATATATTTGATATCAAAAATGGATGAGAAAATAGGCGTTACGGAGGCCGAGAAAGGAACTGAATTTATGCCTCTTTCAGAGGCAGCTAAACTAACCGGGTACACCCCGGAATATTTGAATTTGCTTTCGCGCCAGAAGAAGCTAAAAGCCGAAAAAATCGGGCGAAATTGGCATACTAAGAAAGTCTGGGTGAATGAATTCTTGGCTTCTAATCCAGAGATGATGAAAAGAAAAGCCATCTCATCCGGAGAAACTAACGAAGAAAAGATTGAGATTGAAGCTATTTCGGAGAATCCTTCGGATAAATTTTCCATTGAAAAAATTGAAAAAATATACGCCGAAGCGAGAGAAAATGAAAAAACATATAAGGAATTCTTGGCGAGTGAGATTAAAAAAGACGAGAAAGTAGACACCATCCTTCGCGCTGATAGCTTAGAAGGAAAATGGAGGATGCAAAACAAAAAGGAATTTTTATCAGACGCTCGAGAAGAAAAGTCAGGAAATTGGTTAAAATTTTTTGCAATCATGTCTACTGCTATCATCATCCCAATTGTATTAGTGGCCGGCCGAATGATGAAATTATCCATACAAGAGAATCAAAAAAATGATGTATTGGCGGAAATATATTCAGGAAATCAAGATGCTCAAACAAAAATTTCCAATGAAAATTCTGAAAATGGGAAGGTGGCTGGAATTCAAGAAACCAATACGGGGGAGGGTGTGATGTTAGCGAGTGCTAATTACAAAATTAGTGGCATTAATGTCGGAGGAAACGTTACTGTTTTGTCAGGTGAAAATAACAAGTCATTGCAAATAGAAAATATAAAATCCGATTCATTCGCAGATAGTAAGAAAAATGAAACTAGTCTGGTGGTAGCTTGGCAGACAAATAAGATGGCTCTCTCAGAATTGGACTATTCCAAATCAGGTGGGCAAAATCCGGAAAGCTTGCAAGAGGATTCATACGGCTTCAGTCACAGCGCGGTTGTCTCGGGACTAGAACCAGGAACTCCGTATGTTTTTCAAGTTAAATCCAAAGACCGCTGGGCCAACGAAGTTAGTTCTGATTTTTTCGGAGTGTATACCGCATCCAAACCTGTTTCAGTTTTTGATTTAATTTCCAATGCGGTCGGGGATGTGTTTGGCTGGGCGATTAAGAAATAGAAAAAGTTTATAAAGTTCATTAAGTTTAGGGAGGAGGAGTGATAAAAATAAAAAAAAGAAGGACATAAAATCAAAGACAAAAAGTTTCAGATGAAAAATAATTTCAAAAACAGAATTGCCATATTTTTTTCAATCGCAGTAGCTACTGTGGAACTTTTTAGTTTGCTTTCCGGTTCTATATCTGCGCAAGTGGTTGATGTTGCTGTGGGCGGGTTGCGAAAAATTGAAACAACTGCTTACGTTGTTAACAATGAAAATAAAGAAATACCTAATGGCGAATATGATGTGAAGTTCGCTCTTTATCCTATTGACCGGACTGACGCAACGCAACTTGCCGGCACTCCACTTTGGCAAGAGGCACAAAAAGTTCAAATTCAAGATGGCATTATGGATACATATCTCGGATCTGTCTCCGCTTTGCCGGCTACTTTAAATTTTGCCAGGGGCGAATATTATTTAGGAGTTACTATCGGAACAGACGAAGAAATGATTCCAAGAAAAAAAATTGGCGCAGTGCCTTTGGCAATTAACGCACTTGATTCTGAAAGCATTCAAGGTGCCACGCTTGGAACCGCGGCGGGAAACATCGTGCAACTTGGATCAAACGGAAAAATTAATATTAAAAATTTACCGACTGGAAATTCTGGAAGCTCCCTTGTGCTTTCAAGTGACAAAAGACTTTCAGCTAATAATTATAACATCACGATTAGTGGTGGTTATAGTTATCTGAGTGCTTCCGGAATGAAACTTACGCTTAAACAAATAAATTTAGGATCTGACATTACCGGAACACTTGCTTTGAAAAATGGGGGAACTGGAGTGACTACAATGAATCCCGGAGATACATTATTTTATTCTTCCGGAAATTCCTTGAGTACTTTACCGATTGGAAACGAGGGGGAGGTGCTGAGTGTTTTTGGAGGAATGCCTTCTTGGCAAGCTCCGAGCGTGACAGGTTTAGTTGATGGAACGGGTATCGCAGGCGAAGTCGCTTACTGGTTGGATGCAAACACTGTTACACATGAAGCACAGTTATCCGCTGGACGAGGAGGAACGGGAGTAAATGGATCGACTGCCACTAATGGAAAAATTCTTATCGGGAATGGCAGTGGATACACTTTGGCTAATATCATTGCCGGAGCAGGAGTGAGTATTACAAATGGTTCTGGTCAAATTAGCATCAGTGCTACAGGTACCGTCTATAGCGCCTCCGGAACTTTGTTAGGACTTTCCGGGAATACTTTTTCTCTCCATGAGGGAACAATGACTTCAGGAAATCTTTGTACTTATCAAGCGGGCACTGGACTTGTTTGCAACACCAGCCCTGCTTCAGTGGGACATTCAGCGCTGACATTGGGAACGGCTAATGGACTTTCTTTAGATTCTGGTAATCAGATACTTTCTTTAGGTTTGTCTTCAGGCTCGACGACCGGTTCTCTGAGTTCAACTGATTGGAATAATTTTAACGCCGGTTTTACTTCTCGCCTTACTGGAGTGACTAATATAGCGACGGGACTTACACTTTCTCTTCTGGCAAACAACTTGACCGCTTCGCTCACCGCTGGATACGTTATTCCAACCACCACCGAAGAAAATAATTGGAATGGTGCTTACACAAACCGCCTGACTGGAGTGACTAATTCAGCGAATGGTCTTACCCTTTCTCTTCTTGCGAATAATATCGTAGCTTCTCTCGCTGCCGGTTATGTCATCCCAACCACCACCGAAGAAAACAATTGGAACAGTGCTTTTACGAGCAGGATAACAAGCGCAAATAATCCTCTTATCATTTTTGGAAATAATATTTCTCTGGGATATAATGCTACTAACTTGAAGCTTACTGCTGGAGCGCTTAATACTGTCCAAGATATTTCAACCATTTCCACCCCAACTTTCTCCGGTTTGATTCTTTCTAATCCACTGAGTTCAATTTATGGTGGCACCGGGTTAACTTCATATTCAAAAGGAGATCTTTTATATTACAATTCCGGAACGACTCTTTCCAAGATGGGGATAGGTTCAGAAGGTCAGGTCTTAGTTGTTTCCGGAGGTGTGCCAGCTTGGAGTCCGGTCGCTCCAACTTATCCGCATAATCTCTTAAATTCCACTGATCATCCAGACACTCAAACCGGCGCACCTCATCAAGGAGATTTGATTGTGGGAAATAATTCTAATCTGTGGTCGCGTATGGCAGTCGGGACAGCTGGAAATATAATTCTTACTAACAACGGTACAGGTGTTGCTTGGAACTCGATTGCTGGATTAAATTTAGTAACCTTAAATGATACTCAAGTGCTTACTAATAAAACCATCAGTACTGGTTCAAGTTATCAAGGGAATACTATTACAACTAGTTACGGAGGAACAGGGCTAACAAATTATTCTTCAGGCGTAATTATTTATGGAAACGGCGGAAACACTTTAACCACTCTAGCTCCCGGATCAAATGGTAATATTTTGTCACTTTCCGGCGGTCTTCCTAGCTGGGTGCCTACAACAACCATCTCTTCTATTGGAACTGTCACCACCGGGACTTGGAATGCTACGACTATTGATATCGCGCATGGGGGAACCGGGGCGACAACTGTCGTCGGGGCAAGGACTAATTTAGGCTTAGGAACCTTGGCTACGCTTAACTCGGTGAATAATTCTAATTGGTCTGGAACTCCTCTGGCAATTTCTAATGGTGGGACTGGTACGGCGACTGGATCAATTACCGGTTCTGGTGCGTTAACTTTTTCAGCCGGCGGATCGGACAACAGCGTGATTTTAGTTCCTTCTGGAACCGGAGTGGTTTCTATTAATGGATTTTTAGCGATAAAAGCAGGTTCATATAGAACTGTTTTTAAGGGAAATGGTGGGCAAGTTTCTGATATTGATTATGTTTTGCCTCCAGCTTATGGCGTTACCGGTCAATTCCTTACTACAGATGATAGTGGTAATCTGAGCTGGGCTAATGTACAAGGTGGTACAGGTGGAATAGGGACAGTAACAAGTATCGCGGCCGGAAACGGTCTGTCTGCTAATCCTTCCAGCCCCATTACTTCTAGCGGAACATTAGCGATTAATCTTTTATCTGCTAACGGAGGGAGTGCATCAACTTCTTCTTTTTCCGGTTTGCAATTTTCTGGAGTGTCCGGCAACCAACTATCTCTCTTGCAAGGTTGTGCGCAAGATGAAGTTATGGCTTGGGATAATGTTGGAAAGATTTGGCATTGCGCCAGCACGACTGAAACGGGTGGAATAACAGGTAGTGGAACGAATGGGCAAGTGGCAGTCTGGAATGGATCGAGTTCTCTTGCCGGGCAAAATAAACTTAATGTTAGTCAAGGAGGAACGGGAGTAAATACTTTTGGAGGAATAAATACTTTGCTATATACTACCGCTACTGATACGTTAGCTGCCCTTACAACTTCTAATTCATCTATCCTAATTACGAATGGTTCAGGTGTTCCTGATTGGTCAACAGATCTGCCGATAACCACCACTATTGGCGGGGCTTATATCTATCGTTCGGGTGGAACAGTAATTCCGATTGCTGATGGAGGAACAGGTTTAAACAGCTACAATGCCGGGGATCTTATCTATGCTCCAGTCAATAATACCTTAGCCGCTCTTTCTGCCGGGGTAGGAAATAGCGGAAAAGTGCTGGTTGTAAACGGTAGCGGCATCCCGACCTGGAGTGCTTCAGCTCCAACCTATCCTCATAACCTCTTGAATTCATCCGATCATCCCGATACTCAAACTGGCGCCGTCGTTCGCGGAGATTTAATCGTGGGAAACAGTTCGAATTTATGGGCGCGTATGTCACATGGTTCCAATGGAGACATTCTGAGCTATAACGGCAGTGATGTCGTTTGGAATTCTCCCGGTGGTTTAGGTTTAGCTACCTTAACTGGCACAGAAGAATTAACCAACAAAACTATCAGCACCGGTTCAAGTTATCAAGGTAATGCCATTACAACTACTTATGGCGGAACCGGACTAGGTGGCGGATATTCTCAAGGAGACATTTTGTATTATAATTCCGGGGTGACGCTTTCGAAATTAGCAAGACAAGCGGACGGAAGTGTTTTGACACTTTCTGGAGGTGTCCCAGTTTGGAGCTCAACGGCGCCAGCTGCTCCTCACAATCTACTTGATTCTATTCATCATCCTGATACTACTACGGCTTCAGCTACTCAGGGTGGAATTATTACTGGAAAAGGATCAGCTCCGGCTACTTGGTCGCTCTTAAATCCTGGAACAGCCGGGTATTTTCTCAAATCCAGTGGCGTTGGAGTGGATTTAATATGGGCACCTACTACTGATATAACTCAATTAGGCATAATAAACACAGGACAGTGGCAAGGAAGTGCAATCGAAGATGGCTATATAGCTTCGTCTGCCAATTGGAATTCTGCCTACACTTACCGCCTCACCGGAGTTACTAACTCTACTACCGGACTAACCTTATCCTTAGCTTCCAATAATATTACAGCCTCTCTTACTGCCGGCTATGTCATCCCAACTACTATTGAAGAATCTAATTGGAACACGGCTTACACCAATAGAATCACCAGTGCTAATCTGCCTCTTTCTATTACCAATAACGTCCTCAGTATCGCCCAATCCAATTCCACTACCAATGGATATCTAACTAGTTCTGACTGGAGTCTTTTTAGTGGGAAACAAAATTCTCTTTCTTTTGGT
>JBBREE010000023.1:0-17094 GCA_038203255.1 Candidatus Moraniibacteriota bacterium
ACAATCTCCACAGAAAGACGAACTTCCTCCATTACTTCTCGAGTCAATGTGTCATAAGGATTCTCCCCAAATTCTATTTTCCCTCCCGGCAAATCCCAAAAAATCTTATCCTTAAATATCTGTTTAATGACCAAAAATTTATCGTCCTTTTGAATAATCGCCTTAACGGCCGGATGAAGTTTTTTCATAAGTTTATTTTATGTAAGTAATTAATTACGTAATTAACATTCTCCAATTCTGCAGAATGTCGGAGTGTTATTTTTAACTTAATAATTTCATTTTTTCAAATGATTTATATGTTTTTTTATATTCCCAAAAACCTCCCCCTCCAAACTTTCCGGCTTGTGTCTCAAAATCGCTTCGGCGTTTTTACGACAGTAGTCGAGTTCGGATTTATTGTTTGTTTTTGTGTAGTGATTGAAACTGTCTAGTGTGTCAGCCGCGCGAATGATGAGTGCGTCTTCTCCTGCTTCTGCTGAACGTTTAGCTAGGTCATCAATTCGCTCATCTGAATCTTCAATTAAACGATTTTTTGTATTAGCTTTCACCAGCTTTAAAACTTTTTCACCAAACTCTTTTTCAATCAAATCTTCCGTCACGTCGCTCCATTCCAAAGCGTCATGTAAAAGTCCAGCCAAAACAATTTCCGCAGAATAATTTTTTTGATATAAATAAACTCCCACGCGAATATCATGAAAAAGAATCGGCTTTCGCGAACCTTCCTTGGAAACCGGCATATACTTTGCCAAAAACCGCACCGCCCTTTCAAATTCGATATCTAATGATTTTTCCATTTATTTATTCTTCTTAGCTTGTTACGTAGCATGCTACGTAACAAGCTAAGCAATAATCACTTGCCTCTATTCTAAGGCAAAAGCCGATTGTTGGCAAAAAAAACCGGGATTTTTATTTCCCGGTTTTTATATTTCAAAAAATTTTCTATTTCTTCTTCCTCCCCGATTTCACGCGATCATTTTCTTTTAAGAATTGTTTTCTGAGACGTACGGAAAGAGGAGTGACTTCCAGGTATTCGTCTTCATTCATTACTTCCAATCCTCGTTCAATGGAAAGTTTAAAAGGCGGAGTGAGGTGAATAGCCTCGTCAGCTCCCGAAGAACGCATATTGCTCATTTGTTTGCCTTTAGTCGGGTTGACTGCCATTTCATCACCTTTAATCGCATTGCCAATGACCATTCCTTCATACACTTCCGCGCTCGGTCCAATATAGAGAGTTCCGCGATCTTGCAAATTGGCCAAGGAAAATCCCAGTGCTTTGCCAGGAGCCATAGAAGTCATCGAGCCCACTTCTTTTCTTCGAATGTCTCCGACGAACGGTCTAAAACCAAGGACACGAGAACATAAAATGCCTTCCCCTTTAGTGTCCACGGTAAATTGGCCACGGTATCCCAAAAGTCCACGAGTTGGAATTTCAAAAATCATTCTAGTTTGTGATCCGTGTGGTGACATATCCGTCATTGTTCCTTTTCTTTTGCCCAAAGTTTCAATGATTGAACCGGAAACATCAGTCGGCACGTCGATGGTCACTTCTTCAAATGGTTCTGATTTCACCCCATCAATCTCCTTAATGATGACTTGTGGTTGAGAAACCTGCACTTCAAATCCTTCGCGACGCATA
Source organism: Candidatus Moraniibacteriota bacterium (assembly GCA_038203255.1). Lineage (GTDB taxonomy): Bacteria > Patescibacteriota > Minisyncoccia > Moranbacterales > UBA2206 > CAIKZD01. Next base: position 1,637 of record JBBREE010000023.1, read on the forward strand.
TTTTCCAATAAAATTGCAATGTGCAATTCTCCACGACCGGAAACACTGTAATATTCAGGGGTAGAAAAATCAATTTTGAGTCCCATGTTGACTTCCAATTCCTCTTCTAGGCGTTTTCTAATCTGTTGACCTGTCACAAATTTTCCTTCGCGTCCGGCAAAAGGAGAATCATTGACCAAAAATCTAAGGGTAATGGTTGGTTCATCAATCGCAATGGCCGGCAAAGATTCTTGAGTCGCTTCTTCGCAAATCGTTTCTCCGATTTCAATGCCGGGGAAACCGGCAATCATCGCGATGTCTCCGGCAATCGCTTCCGCCACTTCCTCCCTGTTTGTTCCTTTAAAGGTATAAAGTTTGGTCACTCTTCCTGTGGTCACTTCTCCATTTATTCTCTTGACTGTCAAAGTCTGACCCATTGAAATTTTTCCTTCATAAATTCTAGCAATCGCTAAGCGTCCTAAGAAATTGTCATAACCAAGATTAAACGGTTGTGCGACAAGTTTAGCCGAAACGTCTCCCCCAGCCGGTGCCACTTTTTCTAAAATGACGTCTAAAAGCGGGGTCAAGTCCTTAGCCTCATCGTCCATATGACGTTTGGCCACACCTTGTTTTCCAATAGCATAAACGGTCACAAAATCCAATTGTTCATCATTAGCACCAAGATCTAAAAAGAGTTCAAAAACTTTTTCCTGCGCTGCGTCCGGATCAGCCGCCGGTTTATCAATCTTATTCAAAACCACAATTGGTTTCAAGCCAAGCTCTAAAGACTTTTTAAGCACAAATCTCGTTTGTGGCATCGGACCTTCCTGAGCGTCCACTACGAGAAGCACACTGTCGATTGAGCGCAGTACGCGTTCCACCTCAGAGCCAAAATCAGCGTGACCAGGAGTGTCAACGATATTAATCTTAGTATCCTTATAGAAAATGGAAGTATTTTTAGAATAAATAGTGATGCCACGCTCTTTTTCCAAAGCGTTAGAATCCATACTGACTGATTCGTCTGAAACCATGCCTGTTTGTCTCAAAATTGCATCGGTGATGGTGGTTTTACCATGGTCAACGTGAGCGATGATGGCGATGTTTCTGATTTCCATAAAATTAAAAACGCTGTAGTTATCAGCGATGAGTTACTAATAAATTAATCGAACATTTCTAACTATAGCAATAATTTGGCGAGCTGTCAACGTCAGCGTAATCGCAAGGTACGTAAAGTATTACGTACCTGTTTTTTTCTTACGCCGGCTCCATTTCCTTTTTTTCAACTCTTGATTTCTTGCCCATGAAGAAAGATTTTTCGATGATGATCCAAAAGAAAATGACAGCCGTCGCCCAGATGGCAGAAACTAACATCTTAAAATCAGGGAGATAAAAAAAGAGCATCCAACCTAAGATGACCAAACTGGTGCAGGTTGGATGGAGGCACTTACCATAGACTCCCGCTCGAATTATTCTCTTTTCATCCCCGACGTGCGGATGAAAATGGCAATGATAGTAGAAAGAACTTATAACATGATAGGTCAAAAAAATTGCCAATGGTAAAATTGCCAGCCAGCCGTTAAAAGCTTTTTTGAAAACTAGGCCGGGAGAAATGAAAGAAAAAGACAGAAAAATTCCCACCGCCACAAAAATCCACAAAAATAGATGCGTTATGACCTTTTTACGAGTAAACATTTTTTTGCGATTAATTCTGTAATCTTTTTTCTATTATATTCCAATCTAAGTTTTTCATAAAGGCGGAAAGATAGCCCGCTTTGTCCGTGCCATAATCAAGCATAAAGGCATGCTCGAAAACATCGACGTTCAAAATAAGGTTAAGTCCGGCCGGATGTCCCTCGTTATGCTCATTTATCCAGAAATTAATGAGCTTGCCGTTTTGAGGGTCTTGATAAAGCGCCGCCCAACCAATGCCTCGCATCTTAGCGGTGGACAAAAAATCATTTTCCCAAGCGGCGTATCCCCCAAAGCTTTCCTTCATCGCTCCGACTAAATTTCCTGCTTTAGCAATTTACCCGTCTCCGCCGAGAGAGGAAAAGTAGAACTCATGCAGTCGCATTCCGTCAAACTCCCACCCTAAGCGACGCTTCACTTCAGCATATTCCGGCGTGTCGGTTTTAGCCTCACGCCTGAAATTGTCCAAAGAAGACAAAAGTTTATTAGTGTTTTTGACATAGCCGTCATAGAGAGCCAAGTGAATGTCCAAGGACTTGTCGCTAAATCCGGGCGTTCCCTTGAGACGAGAAAAATCTTGTGTGATATAAGTTTCCATAAATTTATTTTTTAATGCTTTTTTAAAAGTAGACTTTTTTTCATAGTCTCTTAATTAATAGTACACGAAGCGAGTGCTTATCTTTCGAAAAAATAGAATTTTAACACTTTACCTGAAAGACCTCTTGCGCGTCCAAGAAAGTAATTGTATAATTCAAGTGTAATACAAATATAAAAATAAATAGACCGCCACGCATACTGGCGGAAAAATAAAATGGAGGAAAAAGACGAAAAAAATAATAACAATGAAAAAATTCAAAGTCTGCGTGAGATGATCTATTCCGCAGAAAAAACCTTGCAAGGCGCCAAGGCTATGCTTTTGCAATTAGAAGGCAAAAAGAAAGTTGGGCGTCGTAAAAAACTAAGCGAAGAGGAAACGGCTGACAGCCGAGTAGTCGAAGGAACTTTTGACGGTCAAATTATGGTCGGCACGGACGGCAAACAATATCCGGTCCCGGCTAATTATGCTTCCAAATCGAAATTGGTCGAAGGAGATGTTTTAAAACTCACCATCACTACCGATGGCTCTTTCATTTACAAGCAAATTGGGCCGGCGGATAGAAAAATCGTCATCGGGGTAGTAAGTCTCGACCCGGATGGAAACTATTTCGTGGCCGCCGAAGGCAAAGCTTATAAGGTTCTACTAGCTTCAATCACCTATTTCAAAGTGGAGCCGGGTGATGAAGTGACGCTAGTTACCCCTAGAGATCTGGATTCTGATTGGGGTTCAATTGAAAATGTCTTACGCAAAGGTCAGGATGGCAATGCCGGAAATGTTGAAATAACTAAGCAAAAAAACAACTTTAATATCGATGACATCCTAAATGACAAAAAAACTACCGCACAAAAACCAGAGGAAAAAGAATCCGCCTTGGAAGAAAGTCCTAAGGAAGCTTCCTTAATTGAAGATGAGTGGGCACCTGACTTGGAAGAACTGCGAGCAGAATTGGAAAAAGAAGATTAAATTTAAAAATAAAAAACAATTAAAAAAATTCAAATGGAAAACAATCAAAATTCTGTAGCTGTTGAAAGCGAAGCTATGGTCATGCGAGATTACTGGCTAGGGCTAATTGTAGGGCTTCTTATTGGCATTATGTTTATGCCGGTTCTTAAGATGGCCAAGGTTGATTTATACGAAAAATTAAAATTGGTTATTATCCCCTTTTTCACCATTGGAGCGCCCCTCGGGCTCATAATCTGCCATACTCTCAGCAAAAAATTCGCCTTTATGTGGCAGTTCGGAAAATTTTTTGTAACCGGCATTATGAATCTTTTAGTCGATTTCGGCACGCTGGCCATTGTGACTGTCCTTTTCCGTAACTATCTTAACATCCACTCCACTGACACTCTTTTGACCATCGGCGCAGTCATTACTTTCTATTCTCTTTTTAAAGCTATCTCTTTCACAGTTTCCAATATCAACAGCTATTTCTGGAATAAATATTGGACTTTTGATAAATCCGGCGGAGAAAAATCCGAATTTATCTCTTTTTTCACTGTCAGCGTTATCGGTTTTATTATCAATGTGGTAGTTGCTTCTGTTGTTTTCGGCAATATTTCTCCCCTCGCCGGTATGAACTTTGATCAATGGGCACTGGTTGGCGCGGCTTGCGGATCAATTGCGGGTCTGATGTGGAATTTCTTAGGTTATAAGTTTATCGTTTTCAAATCGTAGAAAACTTCTTGGATATAAAAACCGCTCCTTTCTTATCGGAGCGGTTTTTTATTGTCATCGCCTCCTCCTAAAGCCGAGCTTTAGGAGGCCTACGCCTCTTTTTATTCCATTACAATCATCGCTTTTCTTCCTTGTTCGATATTTTTAGCGTCTCCGGGAAAGTCGTGAATGGCTTTGTATAGAACATCGATATCGTACACATAACTTTCACCGCGTCTGGTGCCGGGATCATTAGTAATAATCTTGTCGCCATCGTAACCGGTCAAAATCAAGTTATGATAGAGTGGACCGGGCGGAGTAAAAAAAGGATTTTTGAGAAGTCGGCCGGCCGAAGGAACAAGGATAGGTTTGCCCTTGGCAAGTTGCATTTTCAAATCATCCGCCGAAAAATCATAAACCACTCGCAAATTTTTGAGGTGATAGAAATCTTCCGCAAGCTTCAGTGTCTGAGCCACGTCGGTATCTTTATAGTCTCCATAATTTTTTATCTGAAAAGCCACTAAAGCTTGAATTTCTTTTTCTGCAATGGCCGGCGTTAGGGTTTTTCCGTTAGAATAATATTCCAACATCACCAAAGAGGCTTCTTCGCAAGCTTCTTCGTGAAGTGCGTCCCACTTAAGCAACGGGGCTTGCGAAGTAAATAGCACTTTAATGGAAATTTTTTCCGGCAATGGGACCTCCGCCACTTCCTGTGATTTTGGATTAATACTTTCTTCTGTTACACTAGGCACTTGAGAAATTTTTTCCTTGATTTGAGTGGAAAGATTTTTGCTTTTTATCGTGTCATTATTTTCATTTTGGCTATTTTTATTTTTATCCACCTTCATTTTTAACTTTGAGATAAAATCGATTTCATGCTCAACCATATATCCCAAATCTGTTTTCATTTGAGAAAAAGAAACTGCAAAAGATTTTGTTTCACTGATCATTTTGAGTTCAAGTCCCACAAGAAAAAACAGAGCTAAAAACAGTGTCAGGATATTTTTCCATTTTATTTTATGGTGTGCAATAACAACACAGGCCTCTAAGGTGAAAAGCACACTACCCGCATCATAAAAAGCATCGATGACTTTTCCGGTGCGTCCCGCCACAAAAATTTGATGAAATTCATCGCTGGCACCATAGAGTGAAGCCAAAATAAAAACCCAAAAAAAAGCGTAGCGCGTCTGGAATTTATAGCCAACATAAAAAACTCGCCATAGTAAGATGGCTAAAATAGCATATTCCACAAAATGAGCTCCTTTTCGCAGAATAATAGCTTCGGTGGTGCTTTGCAATCCCACTTGCAAATTAGGCACGGAAGAAAAAAAGAAAATCACTCCGGCAAAAATAATCACCGGGAGATAGTATTTAAGAAAAAATATAATGCGTTGTGTCATAACTATATAAGGATAATGAAATAATGCATATTATGCAATAGCCTCAACTCTTATCCAATAAGCTGTAATGGCACCAAACATAGCCACAACAGATGCAATGATAAAAACCTCATCATAGGCCATTATCTGAGCTTTGAGCGACATTAGGCCAATGAACTCTTGCGTCATTACTGAACTATGGACATGCAAAAAACTATTTTTGGAAATTTCTATGATATTTCTATATTCCGCATTTTGTAAAACTGTCCCAAAAATAGCGATCCCAAAAGCTCCGGCAATGTTTCGCACCAGCGCTAAAACTGAAGAAGCGCTACCAATTTCGCTTTGTGGCACTGCCGAAGCCACAATGTCAGTGCGTTGTGACATTCCAAAACCCAATCCGCCCGCCACCACCCCGAGCGGGATGATAATCGCCCAGGCGGTGGAACGCGGATCTAAAAAAGAAAACGTATAAAGACCAACAGATGCCACAAAAGCGCTCCCCATTAAGATATATTGAGATTTAATTACCCCCACGAAGCGCCCGCCCACTGTCGCCATCAAGACCAACATAAAGGCCATTGGGATAAAAAGGAGGCCGGTTTGAGTGGCATCATATCCCAGATATGTTTGGGCAAAAATTGGAATGAGAAAAACCGAACCCATTAAAACCATAAAAACGATAAAGCTGTTGATGAGTACGTTAACGAAAACAGAATTTTTGAAAAATTTAAGGTCCACAATAGCATCCGCGTTTCCTTTTTCAATACGGACGAAAAACCAGAAAAAAATAATGGCAACAGCATAGCAAATTAGACTCCCTATTGAAAGCCAGCCCCATTCCAAGCCCTTGTCCAAAACTAAAACGATTGAAGTCAGGAAAATTCCCAAAGAAATGGCGCCCCACCAATCAAATTTAACTACGCGATCCAGTTTTTTTGTTTCAGAGATAAAAGTGAGCGCCATTAAAATTCCGATAATCCCGATTGGAATGTTAATCATAAAAACACTGCGCCACCCAAAATTATCGATGAGTGGTCCACCTAGAAGTGGCCCGACTACGCTGGCCGCCGCAAAAGAAGAAGACCAGATGCCCAGTGCTTGCGCCCTCTGCCGACCGGGTGCAAAAGTCAGGGTGATAATAGCCATCGCGGTTGGATAATCAGCTGAGCCGGCAACAGCTTGAATGACGCGAAAAAAAATCATCGAATTAAAACTCCAGGCCAATCCTGCCAGGACTGAACCAAAAATAAAGAGGGTAAATCCAATGACATAGACTTTTTTCTGTCCGACTGTATCTCCCAGTTTTCCCCAGATCGGCACGAAAATTGCGTTAGCTAGGATATAAGCGGTAGCAATCCAACCAGCTTGAGAAACGGTGATATTAAAATCATTAATGATATTTGGCAAAGCCAAGTTCACAATTGTCTGGTCCAAACGCCCCAAAAAAGTTCCGACAATAACTGTCAGAAGAACCCACCACTTTAGATTGTTACTATTATTTTTAGCCATGATCGAAATCTAATCCTTATATATCCAAGCCTTTCCGCTCATTCCATTTTTGATTTCCGGATAGCTTGCCGTATCAAAGCGTATTTTGATGTCAAAATTTTGCTCCTCTCTTTGCGAAGAAATATTAAAGACAACATCCGTTGTTCTGGCTGTTGGGCTAACTGCATCCACAACGCCATAATATTTTTTTGCGCCATAAGCATCTATCGTGAAAAAAACTTTTTGTCCAACCACAACAGCACTTAATCCTTTGTCTTCTTCCAGTTGGGCATCCAAGCGAAAACTTTTTGGATCAATCATAGTGACCACTGCCTCCCCGGCGGAAAAATTAGCTCCAATATTTTTAGGTGAGGAAATAATTATTCCGGCAAGCTTACTTTTCACAATGTCATTTCCAACTTGTGCCACCGGTTGATTTTCGGTGACAACGTCTCCATCTGAAACAAAAAGAGTATTGAGTCTTCCACTGACAGAAGAAGAAAGTCCAATACTATCTGCTTCAATCTGACACTTTTCGATATAAATTCTTCCATTCGCTTCCCAAAGATAAATAGCAGCGACGATTCCAGAGACAATAAAAAATACTGCTGATAAGACAAACAAAGATTTTCTGCCAGAATGCGCCCTCTTCTCTTCAACTACTGACGGATTATTTTTTTCAAATTCTTTTTCCATAAAATTTATTTTTTAAAAAATTATTTAGTCATTAGGCTGAAAATTTCATCTCCTGAGTTCAAACCGGAAACTATTTCTACTATATCGCTCCCCATTATCCCAATCTCAACCTTTTTTAGACTTTCCTTTCCTTGAGCGTCCGGCACCATCACAAAATTTTGATTATCCTTTTGGATCAAATCGGCTTTGGAAATGGTCACTGCGTCGTTTTTCTCTCCAACCTTAATCAACGCGTCCGCGGAAATTCCCGCGCGGACTTCTGAGGAAGTTGCATCAAATTCCAAAGTCACTTTGTAACCGGAATTCCCACTTTGCATAGTGGCGCTCGGATCGATTGAAATAATTTTGGCGGATAAAACATTTAATATACCACTGGCTTTGATACTTATCTGAGAATCATCACCCACTTTTAATTTCGCCACATCCAATTGAGAAGCATAAGTCTCAATTTTATATTTATCCTTTTTAATTATTGTAAAAACTGTCTTAGCCGACTCAGCAGTTTCCCCTACTTCAATGTTTTTTTGAGTAATGATTCCGGTTATTGGTGCTCTGAGGTAATTCTTTCCCAATTGCAAGCCGTAGTAGGCTGCGTTATTCTGCGCTGACAGGACCTGGGCTTCTTGTGCTTTCACTAGAGCCTCATTAGCATCAATCACTTTCTCCTGCACTTTTTTATCATTATATTTAGAAACGCCGTCTCTTTCCAGAGCGTCTAATTTATATTTCGCCCCTTTAAAATTTTCCTGATATTGCTCAAGAATAGCTTTAGCCGATGCCACGCCGGCGTTAGCTTGGTTTAGCCGAAGCTGTTCATCGCTGGAATCTAAGCTAGCCAAAACATCCCCAGCACTGACATTGTCGCCGACCACATAATTAATTGCATTGATGCGTCCAGTTTTTTCAAAAGACAAATCCACTGAAGTTTCCGGCACCACTGTTCCAGTCAAACTGACCGTTTCTTGGACATTCCCTCTCTGCACGGTTTGCAAAGAAAAAGTAGGCCGAGCCGACATAACTCGATACATATAGCTTCCGGTAATGGTCCCGATAATCACCAAAGCAATCATCGAAAGTGTAAGATTTTTCTGTTCCATACTGATTTATTAATTTAAATTATCAATTAACTTTTTTAAAATTCCCGCCAATTCTATTTGTTCTTTTTGACCGAGTCTTTCCAATCCCTTCCGCATTCGTTGCGCCAAAATATCTGTGCCATTTTTGAAATATTCCTCTCCCTTTAGCGTCACGGCAATTTTCACCGAACGTCTATCATTTTCATCTTCACGCCTCTCTACCAGTCCGGTTTTAATAAGCGTATCAATTAGCGAAGTGGCCGAAGGAGGTGTAATGGCTAAAAAATCCGCAAAATCTTTCATTAGCGGTTCTTCTTCTTTAATATAACGAAGTGCAATCAGGTGCAAAAAAGGCACTGCGCATTTTTTCTTTTCCTCTACCTTTCCATGCATAAGTCGCCTAATAGTGAAAATTAGATCAATTATTTGGCCTATTTGGTCGTTTTTTATTATTTTCATTATATTTTCTAATTATTAGATTATCTAAGTTTATAGCCCTTCCCCTCTTTTGTCAAGAGTCGATTGGCAGCTCTTCTGTTCAATGCTATAATTACATTAAAAGGGGTTCGTCCTTGTTTTTTATTTAAAAAATTCTATGTCCGAAACACTTTATCGCAAATATCGCCCAAAAAACTTTGCCGAAGTCATCGGCCAAACTCACATAGTGAGAACGCTTGCCAATTCCGTCAAAAACGGCCGTATTGCCCAGGCCTATCTTTTCACCGGTCCACGTGGCACGGGCAAAACTTCTATTGCTAGAATTTTGGCTAAAACCGTCAATTGCGAAAAATTGGAGGACGGCCAGCCGTGTGAAAAATGTTCGGCCTGCCTCTCAATTGATTCTAAAAAGTCTCTCGATATTGTGGAAATTGACGCTGCTTCTAATACTGGAGTGGATAACATTCGAGAACTCAGAGAGACTGTGGCCTTGGCTAACGCTTCACTTAAATATAAGGTCTACATCATCGATGAAGTCCATATGCTTTCCGGCGGGGCTTGGAACGCGCTTCTTAAAACCCTGGAGGAACCGCCTGCTCACGTCATTTTCATCTTGGCCACCACTGAAATCCACAAAGTGCCGGAAACCATCATCTCCCGTTGCCAAAGATTTGATTTTTCTCGCTTGCCATTGGCAGACATCATTAAGAAAATGACTCTCATTGCGGAAAAAGAAAAAGTGAAGATTGAAAAAGAAGCACTAGAACTCATCGCTATTAGCGCTGAAGGTGGGATGAGAGACGCTGAATCTCTTTTAGGCCAAATCATCGCGATGGAAGACAAAAACATTACCACCAAAGAAGTGGAAGAGCTTTTGGGCGCCACCGACAGAAAAACCGCCGGTGAAATTGCCGAGTTCATAATTAAAAAAGACTCTACCACGGCCATTGCCAAAATAAATGAACTTTTGGAAAACGGCTATGATTTGCAAATTTTCAATAAATCTCTAGTGAATTATCTGCGCCAAGTGATGCTTTTAAAAATCAGTCCGGACCTGCAAAAATATTTTGCTTATGAAATGCCAGAAGACCAGGCAAAAAGTTTACTCGCTTTGTCCACTTCTGCCCAATTGCCTCAAATCATTTCCGCTATTGATTTTTTTCTAGAAGCACAGAGCAAAATTGCTTCCGCAGTGTTGCCACAATTACCCTTGGAAATTGCTATCATCAAAAGCACGCATAATTTCCCGGCTAAAATTTCCGGCGGGAAAGTTGAATACAGCGTCTCCGCACCACTCGCTCCATCCCCCACTGCTATTCAAGCCCCGCAAAACGCCATCCCCATTTCCGATATTCCTGCCCCGACGGAAAATTCTCCCCAAGATGCTACGCCTAACGCGCCGACAGAAACTCCCCAAGATAATTTCGATCCCAACGCCAGCATGGACATTTCCACTGTCCGAGAAAATTGGAATAAACTCCTAGTGGATATCCGCCCTTTTAATCATTCTTTGGCGGCTCTACTTTGTAACGTCCAACCGCAAAAAGTCACCGGCGCCGAAATCACCCTGGCCACGCCCTATGATTTTTACCGCGAACGTCTAGCTGAGCATAAGAATAAATTGACAGTTGAAGAAGTTTTTAGTAAGATACTGGAGGTACGCATTCACATCAATATCATCCAGGACAAGTCTCTGGTCATCCGGAAAAAAGACTGCGAATGCGAAAATCAAAAACCCTCCGAACAAGAATCCCTCCTCAGCTCGGCTTTGGAAATTATGGGAGGGAAAGTTGTGGAAGAATAAAATCTAAAATTACAAACACCAAATATCAAATAATTTCAGCTTCTTTAAAAGTTTAAAACGGTTTTGAAATTTGTGTTTTGATTATTAGAATTCATTTGGAATTTGGAATTTGTAATTTGAAATTTTATATTATGGGGTGTAGCCAAGCGGTAAGGCACATGGTTTTGGTCCATGCATGCGGGGGTTCGAATCCCTCCACCCCAACACTCACAAAAAACACCTCACGCAGGTGTTTTTATGTACGTACATATGTACGTACATATATCCTTACATATCATTTTACTAGCCAAATTATTCTTGCTATATTAAAACAGGAATTGATTTATAATGCGCTAAAAGTTTATGCTATATAAAGATAAAATATTTGAGGAAAAAGAATTACGAGGTGAACGCTTTTTGGATTGTCAATTTGTGCACTGCTCGTTCCCCAGAGCTGATTTGAAATTCACCGCCTTTTTAAATTGCCACTTTAAGGAATGTAATCTTTCCTCTATCGTTTGCGAAGGCACAAATTTTTCCGCCTGTTCTTTCTCGGAAAGTAAATTGAGTAATCTTAATTTTTTCTCTGTTAAATTCAATGATTGTGATTTTGCAACGGCTATAATGGAAAATTGCATTTTTAGGAAAATTTCTTCAAAAAACAATCCCGCCAAAAAGAAATTAACGCTCAACACTTGTCGCTTTTCCAATGCCATTCTCACCGGAAGTATTTTCACTTTTTGCGATCTTAGCGCTGTTTCTTTCAGGGACAGTAACTTGGAAAAAGTTACCTTTGATGAATGCGCTCTCGGCAAAGCTGATTTTTCTGGCGCCAGCCTCTCCAGCATAGGCTTCAAGGATTGCAAAATTGAAAACACTATCCTTGATTTTCAAGGCTTCATCAATTTTGGAAATGCTAATGGATTTATGCTGGAGAGTTAACACAAAAAAATTTTAATAAGCTTTTTTTGTTTAGGGTTGACAGCATAGTTTAAAAAAGGGATAATGGGGTGTCTTGATAAAGGTGGATCTTTTACAACTAAAAAAATACAGAGAGGAATGAAAAATGAAACACGTATCCAACGAGAAACATCCGACGGCACTCACAATATTTTTTTTATTAGTCGTATTCGTAGGAATATGTTTTACTGCCTATGAATTCGAAACTCTTTCTACTGCCAAAAAAAACAAACTGGCAGAGAACAAAAACCTGCTAACAGCTAACGAGACTCTCCTAGGCATAAAAAATAACCTAGAGGAGCAAATATCTGCCTTTGAAAATAACCCAATTATCATATCATTAGCCGGAGGCCAGCAAAAAATTGTACTTTTCAATAAAGCACTTTTGAAGCTTGCCCCACTTATTGACACAGAACGCGTTGATAAAGATGAAAATGTGAGATTGGTGATTTTCAAAGACGAGACTATTAATATTAAGGCGGACCAAAACTTATGCATCTATGTGACTGGTAGCAATGAGGATTATTTCTTCTTCCTGGTTACAATCACAGATCCTGATCAAAAAATATTTTTCAGGGTGCAAGTCCTCAAAGAAGATAACTGGATAGATATACATTCTCTAGCCATGCGCAAAAAATTAGATAAGCTAGGCTATGTAGAAAATCCAATAAAAAGGAGCAACGATCTCAACACTCCTTAAAGCAACGCCACCCCGACCAGTGTTTTACTGGAAGGGGTTATTTTTTATATAAAAAAACTGTGCAACCACAAGTTTATGTCCTATCCCTCCTCTCTTTTCATAAACCATTTTGAGCCTAAATATTGAAAGACCGCGAAAACCAAAACTACAAAAGATATTTCAATTATTTTCATAGAAGACAATTGGAGATTAACAATATTAAAAAAAGCGGAGAGAAATGGAATTTTAAAGATGATGAAAAGAACCAAAAGTTCTGCGACCGCCAAAAACCAGATTTGTTTTTTTTGCAAAGTTGATAAAGGGAAATGATAAACCCGCGGGGAAAAGGCAAAGAAAACAAAACCAAAAACAAGAAAAGCCAGGAGGACGGCCAGGTTTGAGTCCAGACTGGCCTCTTGCCCCAAACTCATAAAAAACACAGATGTGAGACCGAGCGCTTGGATGATGCCGGAAAAAAGAGCAAAAGGAAAAATTCTTTTTAAAAATGATTGCGAAGCGATGTTTATGATTTCTTCTTTGTCCGGCATAATCACCCAATAGGTAATCAGGATGCCGGGAATGGAAATGGAGATGTAGTTAGCCATAGCCATATTGAGTGGCGTGAGCGGAAAAGCATAACCAAAAATACTCACCAGTGCAAAAAAGAAAAACCCGGCCAAAGAAACGTTAATGAAAAGGCCAGAAAAAATTTCCAAACTGCGAATGACACTGTCTGCCAATTTCACTCCGCCGGGAAGAGCGGTGAAGCTATTGTTCATTAAAACTACGGAGGCCAGTTGCCTGGTAGCCGGTGCCCCGTCAAACATCGCGATGCCCAAATCAGCTTTTTTAATAGCCAGGGCATCATTAGCCCCGTCGCCTACCATGGCAGTAAAGGCGTCCTTTTTTAAGGCGGAGATTATTTTTTCTTTTTGCTCCGGCACAATTCTGGCAAAAATGGTAAACTGTTTAGCTTTTTCGTCAAAATCTTCTTGACTCCAAGTAGAGAGCTCTTGGCCGGTAATGATTTTGTCCGTGTCTTTCACTCCGGCTAATCGTGACACCGCGCGCACAGTTTCCGGATTGTCCCCGGAAATTATGCGAATATGCACTCCCCGCTCTTGAAAAAAATTAATGGTGTCTCTAATGCCTTCTCGCAAATTATTATAAAACACGTAGGCCGCCAAAATAGAAAAAGAAGTTTTTCCCAAATCTTGTGGCAAACTTTTTCCTTCCTCCGAACGCAAAAGGCAAAGAACGCGCTTGCCCTGGCACACTTGAGTTTCTAAAATATTTTGCAACCATCTTTTTTCTTCTTCATTTTTGAGGCGTGGCAAAAATATGTCCGGTGAACCGACGAAAATATTGATTTCTTCATTTTTATCTTTAATTCTCACTGCCCCATATTGACGCCAGGAAGAAAAAGTGCGAGCTTCTAAAACTTCTCCGAAAAATTTCACCTCGCTCTGATATTTTTTCACGGCCTCAATAGTTTGCGAAGAATCACTAGTTCCTTGAATGTAGGCGGCCATCGATTTTTTCGCCAGTTCTTTCGCAGTGCCTTGAGGCACACACATTTCCTCCACTGCCAAAACATTTTCCGTGAGTGTCCCGGTTTTATCCATACAAAGATTTTTGATATGCCCTAATTTTTCTGTAGCATTTACTTCTTGCAAAAGGACATAGCGACGAAAAAGATGAGCAGCGCCATAAGCAAAAAGCAAGGTCGCAGTAAAAACCAACCCAGCCGGCACTAATACACTAGCAATAGCTCCGATATTATTGACTATCTGAAGTTTAGAAACGTGTAGAAAAAAACCGCGTCCCACGATAAAAGCAATGACTAAAACCAAAAGATAGCCGGTATATTTTACTAATTCATTAATGGAACGCTGAATAGGGCTGAGGTTAACCGAATATCTCTTAATCCCTTCTGTCATCCGCGCAATCCGACTTTCATGGAAAACTCCTTCCGCTTCAACCACCCCCCAACCGGAAGTAACTACGCTCCCAGCCAAAAGATGAGCACCCACAACTTGAGGCAAGGAATCCGACTCTCCGGTAATTAAACCTTCATTGATTTCAAAGCTCTTGGCTTCGATAAGTACACTGTCCGAGGGCACTTGGTCACCAATTTTCAGTTTTAGCTTGTCACCTTTTCTGATTTCTTCCGCCAAAACCGATTCTTCTTGCCCGTCGCTTTTGAGTCTTATTACGCGAGAGGCAGTGAGAAATTGTAATTTTTCCAAAGAAAGCCAAGCGTTAATATCTTGAAAAAGTCCAGCCAAAACATTGACGAGTGAAATGACGCCCAGAAAAAAAGCGGCGCGCCGATCGCCAAAAACAAAAAGCAAACCTACAACTGAAAAAATAACTCCATTAGTAAGTAAGAAAAGATTGCGCGCCAAGATATATCCCAAGTCACGTAATTTCAAGCGAGAAATGCCTAAAATAGCCAATTCAAAATTTTCTGCGGATGTCTTTTTATTTTTAGCTTTATCCATATACCAATATGGTACTGTACTCTGGAAATAAAGTCTAGCGCTTAATATTAGGCCTATTTAAGAAGACCAATGAGCCATTTAGCGCCTATTTGATTTTGAGCGCTTGACAAGAGCAATCTGACGTGATATAATTGATTTTTATGTTCAGGCTTATGACGTTGCAAGCATCTAAACATAAAATATTTAATTTTTTATGTTTCAGACAAAACAATGTATAACCGAAACAACAGAAGTTCTTCCCGTCCCAAAAGTAGCGGAAGAAGCAAATTTGGCGGGTCTAAATTTGGGGGACAAAAAGCAGGCCGAGGCAGAAAGTTCTCAGGTGAAAGCATCGACATCAATCGCTTCATTAACCAAGCTGTTAAGGTAGAGAACGCACCGGTTTTTGTGCCACAACACTCTTTCGACGAATTTGAGATTCGTCCGGAACTCAAAACAGCTATCGCTAAAAAGGGTTACAAAAGCCCTACGCCTATTCAAGATCTCACCATCCCTATCATTTTGACTGGGCAAGATGTGATTGGACTAGCCAA
>JBBREE010000024.1:0-16973 GCA_038203255.1 Candidatus Moraniibacteriota bacterium
CTTCACTACTGAGCCCACGCGACCATTAGAGTGAATATAGCTGACTACAGCCCCTTCCTGCGTGTCCCTGGTTGATTTCTTATTAGCTTTCTCTAGGCCTTTTTTTCTCAGGACTTCAATGGCCTTAGTTTCATCACCTTCTGCTTCGGTTAGAGCTTTTTTAATATCCACCATTCCAGCTCCGGTCATATCTCTTAATTTTTTTATTTTTTCCAACATATTTTTAAGACTATAATTTTTTATTAATCCTTTTTGACAGCCGCCACTAGGTTAGCTTCCTTTTTTACTTTACCAGCTAGCACCGCTTTAGTAACGTAAGCCAAGAGAAGACGCAAAGATGAGACAGCATCCTCATTGGCCGGAATGATATAATCAATACCGTCCGGGTTGGTGTTTGAATCAGCCAAAGCCACGATCGGAATTTTTAAGTTCTGAGCTTCCTTGATGGCCAAGTTGTCTTCAATAATTGAAGAAACAAAGATGGCTGCCGGTAATTTTTGCATATTCTTAATGCCACCCATTCTTCTTTCCATCCGTTCCAGCTCTTCCGCTTTTTTCATTCTTTCAAATTTCGTATATTTAGCATATTCACCTTTTTCCATATTTTCCTGACCGTCTCGCAGATATCTGGTCCGGATAGAAATTACAGAAAAGTTAGTAAATGTTCCTCCGAGCCATCGCTCCGTAACATATGGCATACCACAAATCTTAGCGACTGCTTCAATAATTTTTTTAGCTTGCTTTCTGGTTCCGACGAAAAGAATTTCTTGCCCTTCAGCAGTTACGCTAGTCAAAAATTTCATCGCTTCTTCTAATTTCTCCTTGGTCTTTTCCAGATCAAAAATATTGATATCATTTTTAGTGGCGAAAATATATTCGCTCATCTTAGGATTACGTCTGGATTTATGATGTCCGAAATGCACACCACCTTTAAACATATCCTCAATCTTGACTTCCAGGTGAGAAAAATCAACACTGGAAAAATAATCCATCACTGGATCCTTAATGACTTTTTTCGAGTCCGCTTCTTTTAGGTCGACTACTTTTGTCGCCTCTTCTTCGTTCTTAGGCATATTATTTTTCCTTAATTTATTATACCCTGGCTTAGCGCCAGAGTCCGCTATCTCTTGTTTCTTTGTCAATATAGAATTAACGCAGAAGCTTCTTAACCTCGATAATATCGAGGCAGGATGAAGCCCAGGAAATATGAGGTTTATACTAAAAAGTACCTATCCAATATATCAGTTGCTCGCCCTCTTGTCAATCCTATTTTTATATGCTAGATTGACTTAAGTGAAATAAGTAATCATTTATACAGAAAATATGAAAAAGAACACCCACCCTAAATACTATGATGCTAAAATCATCTGTGCCTGTGGCAATGTGATTGAAGTCGGTTCAACTTCCCCTGAAATGAAGGTGGAAATTTGTTCTGCTTGTCACCCTCTCTACACCGGCAAGAAGAAGGAAATGAGCACCACTGGCCGTGTTGATCGCTTTAAGAAAATGGCCGCTAAAAGCGCCGAGAAGAAAAAGACCGCTACTGAAAAGAAGGAGCGCGTCAGAAAACCCAAAGCTGAAACCAAAAAAGTCGTTTCTAAAAAGAAGAAATAATCACTTCTCTTTTATAAATAGTAAAACAAACCCTCCGGGGTTTGTTTTTTGTTCATACAAAAAGAAACAAAAAAAACCTGCCGATAAGGGCAGGTGTTTTGAAAAATATGTACAAAATAAGAATTAACGCTTCGCCCACTGTGGGGACTTTCTGGCTTTTTTGAGACCCGGTTTTTTACGTTCCACCTTACGAGAATCTCGAGTAAGATAACCCTTATCCTTTAAGGATTTCTTCAAAGTCTCATCAAAAATGACAAGTGCACGAGCAATACCAAGTCGAATCGCTTCTGCTTGTGAATTCGTACCGCCACCGATCACTTTTGTAACAGTTTTGAATTTATTATCATCTCCGGTCATAGCCAAAGGCGATTTCACCGTTTCAACAAGACGCTCTAAAGGAAAATAGTCTTCCGCTGTTCTTTCATTCACCAAAACTAAATCATTTTCTTTTTCATTCTTGGAAATGAATAACTTTACCTTAGCGATGGAAGTTTTTCTTCTGCCAACTGCATAAAAATATTTCCCCTCATGACTCACGGGTTCTTTTTTAACCTTTTCTTTTTTCACGGTTTTTTTAATTGCCATATGACTGGATATTTAAAATGATAGATTTAAAATTTAAAATTAATGAGTAATATCTATCTTATGTTCTTGCTTATCATCTTTATAAAGTTTCATACGCTTCATCATATTGTTGCGTAATTTATTCTTCGGTAGCATACCGTAAACTGCTTCCTGAATCACTTTCCTGGAATCAGCTTCAATCTTATCTTTCAACTTCACGTCTCGCACTCCTCCTGGATAACCGCTAAAATAATGATAGATCTTATCTTCCAGTTTTTTTCCACTAACAATTAACTCATCCGTGTTAATGATAATGGCAAAATCTCCCGCATCGATGTGTGGAGTAAAGTCAACCTTATTCTTGCCTCGAAGCACAGTGGCAATTTCAGTCGCCAAACGTCCCAAATTCTTGGTCTTGGCGTCAAATAAATGATATTTTCGATTAATACTGTTCATAATAACTGTTATTAAAATTCTATTCTTAGGATTCTTTTTCGTAAAAACTAAACAAATTCAATCACGGCAATTTTGGCATTATCACTTTTTCGAGCTGGAAGTTTAATCACTCGGGCATATCCGCTTTTTCGACTCTCAAATTTTTTCAAAAACTCTCCCATAATTTTTTCCACAGCCACTAATGGAATATCTTTTTTCAAACTCCTTCTTATCGCCAGTCTCTGAGGTCCTTCTTCTTTATGTTTTTTAGCCTTAGTAATAATCTTATCGATACGAACTTTGAGCTCCTTAGCTTTCGCCTCAGTCGTCTCAATTTTCTCACGCATAATCAAACTACCGAGCATTGTGCGCCAAAGCGCCTTCCTCTGACTAGCTGTTCTCCCAAATTCTTTTGTCTTATTCAAATGTTGCATATCGTTGACTTAAAATTATCTTGTTCGCTAAATTATTCAGATTTCTTTAGATTTAGTCCGAAGTCCCCAATGGATTTCTTAATTTCTTTTACGCCCTTAGCTCCCATACCATCCAGTTCCAAAAGAGTAGCTTCATCCATCTTGACGATATCTCCAATACGACGAATCTTGTTCTTTTCTAAAACATTCAAAGTACGTGCGGAGAGATTTTTTAAAGTTCCAATCTCTATTTTTTCCGGATCTTCCTTAACTTCCTCCTTGACTTCAACTGGAGCTTCTTCTATGGCAACTTCTGCTTCAACCACGTCCACTTCTTTTATTTCCACTTCTTTCTCCATTTCAACAAGTTCAGAAAATTGTTTCACTAAAATTTCCACTGCTTGAGTAAAGGCTTCAATCGGAGTGATACTACCATCTGTTGCCACTTCCAAGCTTATTTTTTCATAATCAGTCTTTTTCCCGATACGCATATTGGAAATAGTATAGTTTACTCTTCGCACTGGAGTATAAATTGCGTCCAGCGCAATCACTCCCACTTCCTTATCCCTGCGAAGTTGTTGCTCAACTGGGACATATCCAATACCGGAAGAAACTTCCAACTCCATCTCCAACTCTCCCTTAGCACCCGTAATAGTTGCAATATGAGCATCTCTATTCACCACTTCCAAATTAGATGGACATTCGATAGAAGCCGCGGTAATAATCTTTTCTCCTTTGGCTTTTAACGTAATGGAAATTGGACCTTCATCAAACATTCTGAATCTAACTTGTTTCAAATTGAGAATTATTTGAATAATATCTTCCTTCACGCTCGGTAAAGTTGAAAACTCGTGCTTAGCATTTTTAATCTTAACTGAAGTAACAGCGGCGCCAGGCATGGAAGATAAGAGCACTCGGCGAATAGCATTGCCAAGCGTAGTTCCATAACCAGGATAACATCCGTCTATTTCAAATAGACCTGTTTTATCATCAATGATGGTATATTTAGGTTTTTGTGGAAGAGATATCGATTGCATAATTTTGATTAAATTAATTTAATTTACCTGGAATAATATTCAACGATAATTTGAGCATCGACATTGATGCCAATTTCATCTTTGTTGGGAAGCGCTACGATCTCACCTTGCCCCTTAGAAACGTCGAACCTCATCCAAACAGGAAAATCATTTTTATTCTTAAGCGTCTGTTCTAAATTTTTGAAATAATTCTTACCGGATTTGTTCGGATTAATCCCAACTGATTGACCAACTTTAATTTCATAAGAAGGAATTGTGGTTTTTTTGCCGTTCACAATAATTAAGCCATGATTCACTAACTGACGAGCCTGTGCTCTGGAAGTGGCAAGTCCGGCGCGGTAAACCACGTTATCCAAACGCATCTCCAACCTATGCAATAACAAGTCTCCAGTGATGCCTTTTTTATGCTTAATCTCATCAAAATGTTTTTTAAATTGTCTTTCCAAAATTCCATAAATTCTTTTCAATTTCTGCTTGGCTGCAAGTTGCAGTCCATATTCACTGGAAGATCTTCCGGGTTTCTTACCGTGAACGCCAGGAGCATAGGCACGCTTAACCATAGCACACTTAGGTGAATTGCACCTGTCTCCTTTGAGAAAAAGTTTCTCACCGGATCTTCGACATTTTCTGCATTTTGGATCAATATCTCGTGCCATATAAATGTTGTATTTTTTAGAATGTTATAATTGTTGTAATTGTTGTAAATGTTGTAATTGTTGTAATTGTTGTAAATGTTGTAAATGGCAATTGGAACAAGCGGAGCGATACAACATCTATAACATCTATAACATCTTCAACACTTTTCTAAACTCTTCGAGGTTTTTTCGCTCTGCAACCGTTATGAGGAATAGGAGTTATATCTTTAATCGAAATTACATCAAAACCATTATTAGCCAAGGCTCTAATCGAAGCTTCTCGTCCACTGCCGACACCCTTTACGAAAACCTCTAATTCTTTAAGCGCATATTTCTTCACTTTTTCAGTTACACTGGCCACCACTTGAGTAGCAGCATAAGGCGTGGCTTTTTTAGCGCCTTTAAATCCCATCAGTCCTGAACTCGCCCAAGCCAGAATATTACCTTGAGTATCAGCGAGAGTGACTGAGGTATTATTATAAGAACAACTCACCACCGCGCGACCGCGAGTAATTTGTCTTTTCGCTTTTTTAGTTTTCTTGGAAATTGCCGCGTCAGCTGCCACTTCAGTGTCAACTGGACTTTGCACAGCTTCCTTTTCCTCTATTTCATTTTTTTTATCTACTTCCGCCATAGTAATTTCTAAAAAAATTTATTCTTACGCTTATCTTCGTACACCTCTGTTTTAAATCTCATCCTTATTTGTGCGTCACTCTAAGTCTTTTCTGCTTTAACTCTTCCACTTCCCATAGTGCGTCTAACATTACCCCTTACGGTTCGGTTATTAGTCTTGGTTCTTTGTCCGCGTACCGGCAAACCTTTTTGATGACGAGTGCCTCGGTAGCATCCAACTTCTTTCAATCTTTTGACATTATTACGCACTTCATATTTCAAATCTCCTTCAGTCTTAATTTTCTTTTCGATATAGGTTCGGATTTCATTCCCTTCGCTCTCTTCAAGATCTTTTGTCCTTTTGTCAGGAGAAATCTTAAGTTCCGCCAAAATCTTTTTTGCGGTCTCAGGCCCAATACCATAAATATAGGTAAGGGAAATAACTATTCTTTTTTCATCCGGGATATTAACCCCTGAAATTCTTAGCATAAAATTAATTGTTTTTACCCTTGGCGTTGCTTATGTTTTGGATTGGAACAAATAACATAAAGCGTACCCTTGCGCTTTATCGTCTTACATTTGTCACAAATTTTTTTTACTGATGCTCGTACTTTCATATTATTTTAATCTTTGAACTATTCTTCCTTTAGTTAAATCGTATGGACTCATTTCCACAATCACTCGGTCTCCGGGAATCATTCTAATATAGTTGACTCGCATACGACCGGAGATGTGAGCAAGAATCTCATGCCCATTATCCAATTTTATTTTAAACGTGGCGCTTGGAAGATTCTCCAACACTTCTCCTTCCAATTTTACCAACTCTTTATCAATTGCCATAAAAAAATATTGTTACTTAAAATATTACAGAGACGGAAAACAAAAAAATAGACGGGACTCTCTCAAGACAAAGCGAATTTTTTTCGCTTCGATCTCGAGGATGAGAAACCGGACCAAATTCGTGCAAACAGAAAATCCCCTCTATAGCCGTTTCGTATATTTTAAATGTCTTTCTGGTATATTAACGCCTTTTATTTTATTTGTCAACCCCGTAGAATAAAAACCTATTAAACCAGCTCTCAGCCAACTAAATCATTATAGCAAATCTTTTATTGGCGGTCAAGGGAAACATCTACCCGACTGGCTAGAAAAGGGATACGACCACTTATAAATGACGGCCAATATTCCACTTCCATCTTCTGAATATCCGGGAAATCACTCAGATAAGTTTTAACTTCTTCTTCGCTTTTTCCTAAAATGGCTTTTCTAATATCATCTTCATTAAACTCTGGGCTAATTTTCCCCGCTGAATGGAACTTAATAGTTATTATTCCATTAGCAAAATCAGCTTCTGCTAGAGAGAAATTTGTTATGATTGAATCCTTTTCAATGCTTTTTCCGCCCGCCTTTTCTCCAATCATCTCCACTATGCTTTTATCTAAATCTTTCTTATTAACAACAATCGCTTGAGCAGAAACACTGGCTGTTATTTCAAAAGAATTAGCCACGTCTCCAGCAGAATTGGAAATATTATAATTCACCTCTTCTTCTTTCATAGCTCCATCCAAAATAGCCGCGTTTTCTCCAAAAGACGCTCTCAGGCTATCTTCCAATTTTCCATTAAGCTCCGCCAGAATCTTGCCTTTAGCCGAGGCCATGTCACTTTCAGTTATAGCTTTTAATTCTCCCTCTCCAGCCCCACCTCCGGTCATAGACGCCTCAGATTTGGCATAAATTTTTTGATATTTAGTCCCACTACTTTGAAAACCCGGGATGGAAAAAGTAGTCGGACCGACATTATAGCTATCACCTGCCTCATCAGCTACAACTTCCGCTGTCACTTGTCCACTAACTGACTGTCCGTCCGTCCGTCCCATAGCTGGCACCGTCACGCCCTTAATCAATCGGAATAATTTTCCTTCCGGTGTTATAAATCGTGTGGTTGCGACAAGCGAATGTTCACTCGTATCATATTCGTTATAAATAGTTATTGTTCCATGCGACTTTTGGTTAGAAACTGAAGCATTGCCCGTGGCATCATAAGAACCCTTCACTTCCTGTTGAGCGGAAACAACCTTAGCTAGGATAACACTATTTTGACTGCCGACCGTAGCCACAGCATTTTTTCCTATAATTTGAGAGTCAACTGCTTGAGTCTCCAATTTAACCGTCACGTCTACCTTAGCCTTGGGCACAAATAAATAGGCCACCGCTCCTCCCGCGGCTAAGATCGCCACTGCTCCAAAAATCCAAAACCATTTATGCACCTTAGTTGGCAGAGCATAAGCTCCATATTCTCTAGTAGCGGTAGGAATTTTTCTTTCTTCTCGCTTCGGACTATTCAATTGATAGAAAAAATCTTCTATTTTTTTATCTTGTGAAATTGGAACATCCCTTTCGACAGGAGGTTTTGCTTCAGGCGGTCTAGGCGTCAGAGCAATTGGTCTTTGTGGCTGAGCTTTAGCTGAAGGCATAGTCACGATATCCGCAGGCGCTTTTATCTGAGGCTTAATTGGCATTAAATCAAAAGAAGCTCCACTTGGAAGGACTCTTGGGAGTGGTTTTTTATCCTCTTCTGTTTTAACGGCCAATACTAATTCTTTATTAATAAGTTTCTCCTTTCCCGGATCTGCCTTTCTCATGGAAAAATTCTCTTTTCCTAATCTTATTTTCTCTGCTCGCGCATCTTCTTCTATTTGATTTTCATCAAAATAACTAGCTGACCCGATTTTAGCTAAGCGATTTTTACCCAAAATCATCTTCTCGTCTTCCGCTTCATATTTCTCTAGTATTGGATTTTCCGGAATTTCTGCATCCTCTGGAGCTTCTTTTAATTCTACCTCTTCATCAGTTATATTATCCATTTTTTGCTGCACAAAAATTCCAGCTTTTTCTATAAGAATTTTTCCCAATTTATCTTGTGTCACCATCATAAGTTGCATCCTGGACTCATCCGCCTCCCGCTTAAGAATGCGCAAATTGACTATGCTCTGGATGAGCAGTGCCCTTTTTGGCACAACCAAAATTATCTCACTCGCCTTAGCGTTCCTGAGGCGCTCTACGACAGAAGTGATTTCTTCGTCTATGTCGATATAAAATGTTTGGTGCATATTAAAGTTGAATTTTAAAATTATTTTTGTATCATTCTTACTGCTCTTCTTAAAATTCCAGCCATCATTTTTTCTTCTCCTACTAAGTCCAACGCTAGGTTCGCCAGCCCCATTGGGGTAATGTCTTGCGGATCTTTTAATTGTCCCGTTTCATCGAAAATGTTAACCACATCTTTCGGTTGCAGGAAACTCACCTCAATTGGCTTAGCGAAAGGCAAATTTTTATGCCAGAGTTTGGAAAGCAAGGCCTTTTTTAAACCTGGAAGACCCGAGCCTCCTCCACAAAGAAAAAATCTGTATGGCAAAAGATCCGATTCGGAGAATTCTGACAAAGTGAGTTCAATGCCTCGTAGCCACACATTGCAATCATCTGAAAGAATTTTCTCTATTTTCATACTAACATCTTTGCCAAGTTTCCCTTCTGAATATTTAATCTTGAGAGATTCCGCTTCTTCAAAGCCGATGCCTAATTCTTGCGCCAATCTTTTGGTGAAAGCCCGCCCGCCTAGTCCAAACATTTTTGTCCCTTCCAATCCGCCATTTCGCACCACCGCCACATCAGTCGTGCCTCCTCCAATGTCAATGAAAATAGCACTAAACTCCGTCGAATCTTCGATACCCATCGAACGAGCCACCGCATATGGTTCGGCCGCGATATTTAAAAGATCCAATTTAAGTTCAGCCGCAATTTTTTGCAGTGCCCCCAAATGCATCATCGGCGCATAGGCGTTAAAAACTGAAATGGAAACGTCCTTGCCTTGAAATCCAATCGGATTGGTCACCTTATATCCATCAATGCGCACGTCCACAATAACAGCGTTAATCAATTTCACTTCAATCTCACTGTGTCCGGTTTCCCAGGCTAGTTGTTGCCGGATACGGTCAAATGCTTTCCATTGCACTTTTTGGATGATATTTTTCAGTTCTGGGATGTCAATGCGAATTTCTGAACTGATTCTTTCATAGTGCACCGTGGTGGTGGTGCCTTTCACTAATTCTCCGGCAATCCCGATAATGGCCTTCTCCGCTTTTTTAGCTCCGGCCATATTCTTGGCGAGCGTAATGGCTTCTTGGCAATTAGCAATTACTCCGGAAATGTCCGACACGGCCCCGCTATGCATATCTCTTATGCCTTGACGTGCCCGGCCAGTCCCTTTCACAATGCCCACTCCCGATTCCTTATCAATCTTAAATACCAAGGCTTTCACCACTTCAGTTCCAATATCAAGAGAAAGAAAATATTCCGAAGAAATTTTCTTGAAGCCTAAAATTTTAGAAAAAATTCCCATAGAGAAATTGCTTTTTGTTTTTTTCTTTTCCTTTCTTAATTTATATATTTAAATTATATAATAAATATCCATCTTTGACAAACCAAAAAACCACCTCGTTTTCCCAAGGCGGTTTCTTGTTTTATCAAAAATATTTATTTCTTCACCACTAGCTTCCTAAATTCCCTTTTTCCCACCTTCAAAATCTTCCCGTCCATTTCTTTTGTAATTTTGGCATTAATATCCTCAATTTTTTTGCCATCAAGCGTCACGCCACCTTGTTGAATTTTGCGCTTAGCATCCGCCTTAGATTCAGCCATCTTGGCGCTCACCATCAATTCTACGATAGAGTCCTCTATAGAGGACTCTATCGAGGCCACTACGTCCGGCACTTCTTTTTTCTGAACGGTTTTGGCAAAGTGTTCTTGAGCCTGATTCGCCGCTTCTTCACCCTTGATCATCTTTACTATTTCAAACGCCATAAACTTTTTGTGTTCCATTGGGTGAGTGCCACTTTCAAATTCTTTTTCGATTCGCTTGATTTCGGTAATTGGCACATTTGTCAAAAATTCCAATCCGGAAATGATATGATCATCCGAATAGGCCATAGCTTTCCCAAACATATCCTCTGGAGTGTCCGCCAAGTTGATTCCGTTGCCTTTGGTTTTACTCATCGTGCGACCATCAGGCGCATCCATCATTTTGTTAGTTCTCACGAATTTTTCTTTACCTAAATAACTTTTTACCAAATCACGTCCGCAAAGCATATTGAAAGTTTGATCAGTCCCACCGATTTCCATATCCACTTCCATTGCTACGCCGTCATATCCTTGCATCAAAGGATAGATAAATTCATGTAGTCCCACCGGATCACCTTCTTTGATGCGACGCTCAAACATATCTCGCTCTAACATTCTTTGCACCGTAATGTTAGACATCAACTTAATCAAATCATTGAGATTTAATTTGGAAAGCCATTTATAATTTCTTTCAAAGCGCACTGGGTTTTCTCCGGAAAAATCAACGAGTTGAGAAGCTTGTTCTTTCCAGCCGGCCATATTTTTTTCAATCTCTTCATCAGTGAGCATCTTTCGCGTCGTGTCTTTATCCGGGTCACCTACTTTGGCTGTATAATCACCGATCAAAAAAATCACCTCGTGGCCAAGTTTTTGCAAAATCCCGAGAGCGCGAATTCCCATGGCGTGTCCGACATGCAGATATGGACCAGTTGGATCAAATCCTTGATAGACGCGTAGTCTCTCTCCACTTAAAAGTTTTTTCCTGAAAGCATCTTTCGATGGATAGATCGCTTCCACCCCCCGTTCCAAAAACTCTTCAATCAATTTTTCGTCTGTAATTATTTTTGACATAATTTTATCTTATATTTCAATTACCACTTCTTTTCTATTTAATGCGAGGCATTTTGTTTTTCGAGTTATAAATTTCCCAAAATAAAATCGCCAAGCTACTCTATCACCGCTTTAATTCTCCTCACTCCCGCGCTCGAGCTTTCTTCTTTTTTGATTTTGAAATATCCTTTAATGTCACCAGTGTTTTCAACGTGCGGACCACCGCAAATTTCATTGGAGAATCCTTCAATCTTATACACTTTCACAATGTCTCCGTATTTATTTTCAAAGGATCCTTCCGCTCCAGCCTCACGCGCTTCGTCCGGAGTCATTTCACTCAACTCAACCGGGATTTTGGCGTCGATGGCTACGTTAACATAGTCCTCCACCGCTTTTTTTTCTTCTTCCGTCATTTTATTATCATGAGAAAAATCAAATCTCAATCTTTCGCCGTTAATGTTTGAGCCTTTTTGATGGATGTGTGAGCCTAAAACTTTTCTTAAGGCCGCCAGCATCAAATGAGCCACTGTGTGCAGTTGGGTTGTTTCCTCTTTGTTATCCGCCAAACCTCCCTTAAACATTCCGGCTGAAGCGGTGCGAGAAAGCTCTTGGTGCTTTTTCAATTCTGCGTCAAATCCTTCAGTGTCAATTTTGATATTTTTTTCTCCAGCCAGCTCCTGAATTACCTCCAGAGGAAAACCATATGTTTGATATAAATTAAAGGCATCAGTCGCAGAAATATTGGCTCCGGAAATTTTATTAAATTCCTTCAAGCCATTTTCCAAAGTCTTTCTGAATTTCTCCTCTTCTTTTTCCAAAATATTTAAAATTTTGTCATCAATAATTTCCGGATAAATTTCGCCATAAATTTCTTGCACTACTTTGGCAATTTTAACTGTGAAATTTTCTTTAATGCCCAGGATGTGCCCTTGACGAATGGCTCGACGGATAAGCCGTCTCACGATATATCCTCTTTCGGTGTTCGAGGGCTCTACTCCATCTGCAATAATAAACACCGCCGCTTTGATATGATCGGCAACGATACGAAAAGATTTTCGAGTGTCCACCCAACATTGACCTTTTTCTTTTAAACATTGCTCATCTGAATTATCTCCATATTTCATACCGGATAATTCTTCAATTTTTTGAATGAGTGGCCAAAAAAGTTCCGTGCGATAATTATCATCTAATCCGTTTATAGCGGTGAGCACTCGCATCAGTCCCATGCCAGTGTCCACGTTTTGCTGAATTAGTTTTTCATACTTTCCTTCTGCTGTCTTATTAAATTGCATAAAAACATCATTCCAAATTTCCACCCATTGGTCATTATCATCATTAAAACTACTAGGTACTTTTTGCGGGTCACCAATCCAATAGAACATTTCCGAATCGGGTCCACATGGCCCGGTCACTCCCGCCGGTCCCCACCAATTATTTTTCTTAGGCAGTTTAGCAATACGGGAGACAGGCATTCCCAAATCTTTCCAAATGTTAAAAGCCTCTTCATCAAAAGGCGCATCCGCATCGCCTTCAAAAACTGAACAGGCTAAGCGATTCTTGTCGAGCCCCAACCAAACAGGCGAAGTCAAAAATTCAAAACTCCAAGAGAGGGCTTCTTTTTTAAAATAATCTCCAAGCGACCAATTGCCCAACATCTCGAAAAAAGTATGATGCGTTCGGTCTCCCACTTCATCAATGTCAATTGTGCGGATGCTTTTTTGTGCGTTCACCAAGCGCGTGCCTTGCGGATGATTCTCACCCATCAGATACGGCACCAAAGGATGCATTCCGGCGGTGATGAAAAGCGTGGTTGGATCATTTTCCGGCACGACTGGCGCACTGGGAATAATGGAGTGTCCCTTGCTTTCAAAAAATTCCAAATATTTTTTTCTGAGTTCATTGGCTGTCATAAGTGTTGTAAATGTTAGAGATGTTATAAGTGTTGTAAATGTGTTGCTGTGTAGCTATAATCTATCAAAGACTTTTATTCAAAAGATTTAATCCCAGCTCGTGTTTTATTTTTCTAAAATCATTATTATCAAGCTTTGAACTAAATGATTTTTGCATAAAATCCATCGCCTTATTAATACTTGCTTCGTCTTTTTTATTATCCATCTCTCTTTCCAGTGAAGAAATGGTATACTTTTGACTGGATAAAACCTCTACCTTTTTTGCCGAAAGAATAGGCGTAGCGATACTAGAAAATCTTGATAACATATTTTTTATATTAATTAAATTATAAAAGATTCATTTTTTTCTTCATCCGCTTCAAATCTTCTTCGTTTTTGATGATTTGATATTCAATCTTATCATATTCTTGTTTTCTTCTCTCTAATTCAATCCTGGCCCTTTCTTGATCCATCTTAATCTTTCTAATTTCCGCTTCAAGAATGCTTTTACGAGCTTGCACCTTGCGATTGTCGGAATCAAGCATAATAATTTGCATCTGCAAATCATGCAACTTCCTTTTTTTCTCCTCCGGATTTAATTTTTCCAACTCATCATTAGTATATGCCATTCTTTTATTTTTAACTTTTAGCTAAACAATAATTCCTCCTCCAAATATTTCCCCATCTTTTCCGTAAAACACCACTGATTGTCCGCTTGTAACCGCCTTTTCCGGCTTTTCAAATTCAATTTCATATTCATTTTTTTCCAAGTCCTGTTTTTGTATTGTAGCATAAACCAAGGGATTTCGGTACCGACTGCGTACGAGGACACGAAAAGGCAACTCCGGCTTCTCATTTGCCCAAGCAATTTTTTCTAAGATAGCTTCTTTGGAAAATAAGTTTGTTTCCTCCTTATTATTCGTAACTATTAACTTATTTTTTTTTATGTCCTTCGAAACAACATAGTACGGTCCATCTCCTCCAAGATTAATACCTTTTCTTTGCCCAAGAGTATACAGCGACAAACCCTCATGTTCACCGATTATTTTTCCCTCAACATTTGTCATACTACCTTTTTTTAGCTTCAAATTTTTTCGCAAAAAATCAGCTGTCGTTATACCTTTCATAAAACAAACATCCTGCGAATCTTTTTTTTCACTCACTGCCAAACCATTTTCTTTCGCCAATTTTCGCACCGCTGTCTTTTCATATTCTCCCAAGGGAAAAATAATCCTTGCTAATTCTTTTTGTCCTAGACGATACAAAAAATACGATTGATCCTTATTTTCATCTTTAGCCGAAAATAATTTATAGTTTATTTTATCTTTTGAATTTGTAATTTCCCGAACTACGCGAGCATAGTGTCCGGTCGCCACATATTCCATCTTTAATTTATCCGCTTCCTCAAAAAGAATTTTAAATTTGAAATTCTCATTGCAAAAAACACACGGGTTAGGCGTGCGCCCGACTGCATATTCATCCAGGAAATATCCCACCACTTCTTTTTTGAACCTCTGGCGCGCATCCACCACGCTGAAATCTATGCCAATTTTTTCGCAAGTCTTTTCCAATTCACAGATGTCTTTTTGCACTAATCTCTCGTCCTCATTAATTAATATAAAAAGACCCTGCACTGAGTAGCCAAGATTCTTTAAAATAACAGCCGAAACGGTTGAATCTACTCCGCCACTCATCCCTAGAAGTACTTTTGGCTTTTCTTTTATCATGAATAAGAATGTAACAAATTTCTATATAATTCGCAAATATGCTCAAAACTTTTTCCCAGACGTCTCATTTAAAGTGTCTCTGGGAATTTCAAGTATGTGTGAATTTCTTGTATTTTCTACGACCTGTTTACCAATATACATCAAAAACCCTGCCAGTATGCCGTTAAAAACAACCAGTGCTACTAACGAGAAATAGCTAAGCGCTTTTCGATTTATTTTATTAGTTATCATTTTTATTTTGAGTCATTTTTGTTTTATTAATTAAATCTCGTATACCCGCCACGTCTACATTCGTTTTTTTGTGGATATTTTGAAATTTTTTCGGCGCCATATGCACCATCTGATTCAATTTTAAGGGAGCTCCTTCGGATGTGAGCTCTGCAGATTCAAAAATTCTTTCCTCTTTTTCTTCTTTCTTATTAGCTTTAACTGCAACTCTCTCTAGAGAGGGATCTTTGTCCATTTTTTCTTGCTGTGCCTTAGCTCTAGCTCTTTGATACTCCTTTAGGCATTCTCGGCAAAAAGTCGGTCTATTTGGATCAGGGGCAAAAGGCACTTGAATCTTTTCTTCACAACTGCTACAGACGGCATCAAATATTGGTCGCTCCGGTGCGCTCGCAACCGGAGACGGAATAATTTCACTTTCTATCGCAACTGATGGCGCAGCTGGCGCTACTATTTCAGCTGGTGAAGAAGCAATGACGCTTTCTTTGATAGGAACCGCCACGGGAGGACTTACGAGAAGCGGTTCGGCGGTGATTTTTTTATTAACATAATCATTTTTAATTGAAGAGGACACGGGAGAACTATTCCGCACAGCTACGCGAGGACTTGGACTAGAAGGAATATTTTGAGGCGTTTGTGGGGGCTTTAGCGAAATAGTTTTTGCTTTGGAAGCAGTGGCCTTATCAATCTCTTCAAAGTCAAACATCCCACTCCAGCGAGCAATTTTCTCTTCAATTTCTTTTCTCGAGCGCCCATATCTTTCCCGCGAAACATTGATTGCTGTTTCTTCATTGCCAATTGTTTCTGACAAATCAGCCGGAGGCAAAGTCGTGGCGGAAAAAGCATCTCCCGCGATGCCATCAATCATTAGTTTTAAATAGACTTGATATTTGGCCAAATTCACAATATCATTTAGCATAAAAACCGGCTCATATTCTTTCTCCAGATGCTCGGCGTCTTCCGCTCCAACACGGAAAGAGACAATTGTTCCCACATTGCCAAAAATTGCGTCTTTCACAGTAGCATTTCCATCAAAAACCAATTGATTGATATATTGATGAGCCAAAATTAGGCTCAAGCGATATTTTCTCGCTTCGGATAAGATATTAGCGAAAGATTCCGTCGCAAAATTTTGGAATTCATCCACATACAGAAAAAAATCTTTCCTCTCTTCCTCCGGGATATCAACTCTGCCCATCGCTGCTAGCTGAATTTTTGTCACTACCATTCCGCCGAGAAGTCGCATCGCGTCTTCTCCGATACGACCTTTGGAAAGATTAACGATCAGAATCTTTCCTTCGTCCATAATTTCACGCATATCAATGGTGGACTTTGGTTGACCAACAATATGGCGAATAATTGGAGAAGAAAGAAACTGCCCAACTTTGTTTTGAATAGCCGCCACTGCTTCTTTTCTGAAGCGATCTTCCCATTGGTCAAATTCATTGATCCAAAATGATTTCACGACCGGGTCCTTAATTTTCGGATAAACACGCTTTCTAAAATCTTTGTCACTCATCATTCTGTTCACGCCAAGCATTGTAGAGCCTGGATAATCCAAAAGCGCCAAGATAGTATTGTTCAAAATATATTCCATTCTGGGGCTCCATACATCCGGCCATATTTTTTTAAAAACTCCCATCATCCCACTCGCCACCAAGTTCTTTTTATTTTCATCGACTGACTCCAGGATATTAAAAGCAATTGGAAACTCTGAATCAGCCGGATTGAAATATACCAAATCATTTATCCGACTTGAGGGGATAGCTCTAATCATTTTTTCAGCGAACTCTCCGTGCGGATCAACCACACAAACACCCTCGCCATTTTTAATATCCTGCATAGCCATATTCTCCAACATATTGGATTTTCCCATACCGGTTTTTCCAATCACATACATATGGCGTCTGCGGTCATCCGTCTTGATGCCGAATGGTACCTCTCTGTTTCGAAAATTAGTTTTAGCAAAGAAATTAATCTCGGACATAGAATTATATTTTTTTTATTTAGTAGGTAAATTAGACGGCGCGCTTCCTAGCTTAGCTTCCGTCCTAGGAATCGAAGGTGCGGTCACTCCCATATCCGGAAAATGATA